>JADIND010000114.1 GCA_017694215.1 Candidatus Scatousia excrementipullorum
AAAAATATAATCCTTAAGAACTAATTCTTGTGTATACTGTTACATTTTTTAACAGTAAAAAATACACTTAATTTAGTCATTGCAGCAATAACTTGAATATTCAGTGGTTATTTGTTATTATAAAAAAATAGCTCCGGAGGATTGTATACGGAGTATATAAAAATAATCATTAAAATTTGTAACATTATTCACGAGAATTAGCTCTTGAGGATTATATTTTTTAGTCGTTTGTGGTATAAATAATATATAAGTAAGAATTATAGTTATATAATAATTCGTTTTAAAATAAGATATGGAGGCACAAATGTCAGTAGGACAATTCGTATTTATGTTACACAGCCACCTTCCTTATTACAGAAAAGCCGGCATGTGGCCTTTCGGGGAAGAAAACCTTTATGAATGTATGGCAGAAACATACGTTCCGTTGCTTAATGCTATTTCCGAACTTTATGACGAAGGCATTAAAGCTAAATTGACTGTCGGAATTACTCCGATTTTGGCAGAACAGCTTAATGATGAACACCTCAAACACGGGTTCGTTAAATATCTTAATTCCAGAATTGAACAGGTTTCTAAAGATTTGGAAAGATATCCTGATCCGAAAGTTGCTCATTCACAGCACTTGAAATATCTGGCTAAATATTATTTTGACTGGTTTAACCATATCAAAGATTCTTATGTTAATAAATACGGAATGGATTTAATCGGACAATTCAAAAAATATCAGGATTTGGGCTGTATTGAAATTACAACTTCAGGTGCAACTCATGGTTTTTCACCGCTGCTTGCAACTGACAGCAACCTGAATGCCCAGTTCAAAGTAGGTTCCGACACAACAAAAAGATTGTTCGGCAAAAAGGCTATCGGCTGCTGGCTTCCTGAATGTGCTTACAGACAGGGTTACGAATATGTGGGTAAAGACGGTAAAAAACACTGGAGACCTGCTATTGAAGTTACCCTTCAAAATAATGATATTGAATATTTCTTCACTGAATCTCATGTAATTGAAGGCGGAAATTCTATAGGTAACAGACGTGTAATCGGAGTTTACGGGAATATTGAATATATTCCGCTTCCTGAACGTCCTGCAACAGGCTATGATACATATTCAGCTTACTGGCTTCCTGATGCTCAGGTTGCTGTTATGGGCAGAAATGACAGAGCAGGTTATCAGGTTTGGTCTGCTGCTGACGGGTACCCGGGAGACGGCTGTTTCCGTGAATTCCATAAAAAAGATGATAAATCGGGCATGCACTATTGGAGAATTACATCCCCTACAACAGATTTAGGCGATAAAATGTTGTATGATCCGGTTTTGGCTTTAAACAAAATTAATGAAAATTCAGACCACTATACAACTTTAATTTACCACTTGCTGAATGATTACAAAAAAGCTCACAATGGTAAAGAAGGTCTTGTAATGGTATCATTTGACACTGAATTATTCGGACACTAGTGGTTTGAAGGTGTTGAATTTATCAAACAGGTAATCAAAAAATTCAACACATATCTTCCTGAAGTAGAGAGAATGACAGCAGGTGAATACTTGCACGCCCATCCGCCTACGGAAGCTATTCAAATTCCGGAAAGCTCATGGGGTCAGGGCGGTCATTTCTATGTATGGAACAACCACTTAACAGAATGGACGTGGCCTATTATCCATGCTTGCGAAAAACGTATAAACAAAATTGCGGATAAATATCCGGAAATTCCGGAAGATAAACTTTTGCACAGAGCATTGAATCAAATGGCAAGAGAGAATTTGCTTTTGCAAAGTTCCGACTGGCCGTTCTTAATTACAACATGGCAGGCAAAAGATTATGCAACAGACAGATTCAGAGAACATGTTGACAGATTTGAAAAAATTTGCGATATGATTGAAAGCGGAAACATCAATGACGAAGAATTGAAGAAAATCGAAAGCATTGATAACTGCTTCCCTGAAATTGATTACAGAGTATATCAATCAATCGAAGAAGGGGTTATACCTCAGCAATCTGCAAAACTTGCACCATTATACAACTAATGTATTTTAAAATACAAAAAAGGCGGGCAGCAAAAGCCCGTCTTTTTTTATTATTTAGCATTGCTATACAGGTTGAAAAAGACTAAACTTTTATGCTCAATTTCGGAAATTCATTTTTTATTTTTTCAAAAGCAGCTTTATCCGGTTCATAGGTTTTGAGAGGCTTTAACATAATAATTTCATTATCCTTCAATCCGATTTTCTTGAATAATTCTCTTGCTTGCGGAGTTTTTCCGATAAATCCGTCAAGCCACATATCAGCAAAGATAGTATGTTTAGTCGGAATAAACGGCTTGCAGCTTTCTTTATTATTTTTATTTTTTGAAACATTCAATGCGACGACAGCATGGTCAAGCGGACGCGGAGGTTTTCGGGAATTAATCTCTTTTGCATAAATAGCAAACGTATCACAATTTTTAATTCCGTTCAACCTGCAGATGGTTTTTGTAATTTCGGCATACTCATCACAATTAGCGACCTTGAAAGCCCTGACACATCCTATTAAACCTCTGAAATGTTCGGAAATTCCGCCGTCACGGTACAGAGATTTGACAAAGTATCTGACAAATTTTAACCGGTCTTCAATCTCTTTAATTTCCGGTTGTTTATCAGCGAACTCTTCAGGAGAAAGGAAGCAGGCTTTTGAAGGCGACCTTAAATCCGGGAGAGTTTCATTGAAAGCAAATTTTAATTTAGGCAGAATTTTATGAGTTTTAGGGCGTCCGGTAAATGTATATTTTGAATTAATATTGTTTATCATATAAATAGGAAAACCCGTAAAAAAAATTTTTGCTCAAAGTATTGCAAAAAAAAATTCAGCATTTTATAATAAATCTTGCGGAGCAGCACAATAAAATGAGTTGTTCTGAAAAATGGGAGCGTAGCTCAGTTTGGTTAGAGCGCATGCCTGTCACGCATGAGGTCGCGAGTTCGAGCCTCGTCGTTCCCGAATTAAATAACCACCGGTAATACCGGTGGTTATTTAATTTTGCGAAGGTTTCGAGGTGAGAACTTTTAAAGTTCGAGCGACCTGCGAGCAGAGGGCGAAGGCTTGGCTGCTTATGGCTTTGGCCATATAAGCAGCCAACCGTAGACCCGTTTAATGCGAGCAGGTCAAGACGGCCTCGTCGTTCCCGCCATTTAAATTAAGAGCCTTTTTAAGAGGCTCTTTTTTAATAGCAGAATGCCAGTGGCAAAAGTGCAGATTGCGAGTTCGGCGGATTTGCGGACGTATTGCGTGAACGGTGTATTTTTATGTCCGGGTTATTCTCCGTATAATATATGTAAATATTTTGTAATATAGCAAATTATTTATAAAACATTTGTGCTAGATTTGTTGTAAGTATAATTTTTAGGAAATCATTAATGAAAGTAAATCCAATTAAGTCTTTTACATTTAAAGCTAACAATTTTAATGAAGATAATACTCTGGGATATGATGATGAAATCTCACAATCAAGACGTAATTTTATACGTGAACATTATGACTCATATAGAATGCCATATCAGAGCATATATGAAACAGAAGGCCGGTTGAGTGAATACAGGTTAAATAATTTAATTAATACTTTAACTAACAAACCTCGCAAAGTAGATTATAGCTCAATTATCAGTTTACCTGTTCCAAATATAAGATATATCGGAAATAATTCTTACCGCGGCGGCACTATGGTTGATAAACCTGAATGTCTGCAAGCATTAAAAGATGCCGGCATAAAGCACGTCATAAGTTTGTATTATTCTCCGGAATACGAAAATGCTGTAAAGCAGACCGGTTTAGATTATCACTGCTTCAATATGAAACATCGGAATGAAGAGGAAGGTCTTTGGTATAATGATGTTTGCTGCTCAAAGCAGAGTTACGAAAATAGCTTAAAGAGCCTTTTTGGTGATGATAAAAATGCTATAAAAATTCGCCTGGAGGCTTATGATAGAGATAGCAGAGGTCCGATAGATGAGCTGGTCGGGTTTGTCAAACGCATGCAGGAAGGATATTGTTATGTCGGCTGCGAATTTGGAACAAATACTACAAGTGATGCATTAGTTTATATAAATAGAGCCTTTAATCCGCAAGATGGAAGGGAATTGGAGTTTTTTGATTATTATAAGGCAGATTGCCTGAGAAATTTATATGATAAATTAACCGTTAATGATAAAAAACTGATGGGTTGGACAAAACAATTTGATTTGAACTTTTTACCTAAATTAGAAATTGCAAAAAAGGCATTCCTGGAAAAAGCATTAAAAGAGGCTCGAGGATTATTTTAGCAATTTGTTGACATGTTACGTATTTTTGTCAGAATCTATCTGGGGGACAAGTTGTGCGGGGTTATAATTTCTTGTTAAATTTTTACCATATCTTCTTTATATTGTCTTTTTAATAATTTTTTAAACTCTTCTTCCTTTTGAACAATGGATAATCCTTGCAAAGTTTTATCAATAAATTTTCTTTCCAGTACATTATTTTGCTCAAATTCATACACGTCATTAAGCGAAAAATTATATTCCATATTCATTGCCGGCATTATACGAATTTGTTTTCTATTTTTCCCTATGCTTTCAACTAATTCGTCTTGATCAAACTGTTGTAAAAAGCTTAATTTGCATAACTCCGGCAGCAGATTGTTATAAAAATCGGATGTTGATTTCTGACCTATAAACACCTTGTGTTCTTTCCAATAATTAATAAACTCGATTTCCCCACCTTTTTTAACATAAATGCTGTATATTTCACGACCATAACTATCAGCTATCCGAATCTTTAATTGTTTGTCATAGTCGAATAATTTCTCCAATTCACTTAAATTAACGCAATCAATAAATGCTCTGGATTGCGAAACTTTAAAACCAAAAGCAAAAAAGATTGCTATACTTTCATTTTCAAGTACCGGACGATAATCTATTTGATTAATACAATCATAATTTAATATAATTTTATTTGCCCAATTAGTTTGATATGAGATAATTTTTTGGTTTTCGTTGTCATCGATAAATGATTGTAATAGTTTTTCAATTCTTAAATCTAATAGCTGCCTATTTAATTTACATTGATTAAATTTTTCGTACGGAAATAATTCCGGATAATTTATAAAAACAAAATCTTGAAAATCTGTTATCAACATTTTTTCAATATTTGAACATTTAAGGTTTGAAAGACGCTTGAAAATTTCTCTCCAGGTTAAGACAACAGGAAATTTAACCAGATAATAGTCATCATTAATAATATAATTACCCAAAATTTTACCTACAGATAATTGTTCTTCCCATACATTACAATGTGCAGGTTTATTTTCTATTATAAAAGTCCAATCATTATTTAAAGCAATAACACCATCATAAACAGCTCTTCGTTCAGAGCAAGCTACTTTTTTGTTAAGTTTTATTCTTTCATCAGTAATTAGTATAGAAAGAATTTTAGAATTCAGAAAATTTTTAGCCTGCTCACATCCAACTTGTGTAGTAATGTCATAAGTTGGATGTGATAAAAATAAATTTTCAAAAGTTGGTTCACTATCATCCGTAATTTTTTTTAAATATTCTTCTCTCAAATAATCATAAAACATATAAAATACAGCAGAAGAATAACGTAAAAGTATCAAAAAGCCTCTTGTTAAATGGTCTTCATGATGTTCGTTGTTTTTTTCATATGGTATAAAAGCATTCATCTGTTTTTTCATAATATTAATTCCTGTTTTACAAACAGTTTAGCATACGACTCCGCCAAAACTTGTCGTAACAAAATTTACAACTACACTATAGGTCTGTAATAGGATACAAGTATTATAGCACAATATAAATATAAATATGACTATCATACACAATAAACCGGAATTTCTTTTGGTTTTTGTATAACTACTACAAAAATTAATCTATACAACTTCATCCAGTTTGTTAATTCTTACTTCATCAAATCCATATTTCAAAAGTTTTTCAGGGTTTATTACTCCGCGTTTTATAAAAGCATCAATATCCGGGTTTGAAATAAGCCATTCATCTTTTACACTGTTATAGGCTATTTTATGAATATTTTCCCCGCCTTTTAATTCTGAATACGGTATATTATTATCTTTTAAGAATTTCGCGAAATTGTTATAGCCGGTCACACTTTCTCTGCTGTAATTTTTGGAACCTACAAGCAGAGCCTGCAGATATTCATTTGTCATATCTACAGAACTTCTGATTTTACCGGCTATATATGAAAAAACAGCATTGTTTGAACTTAAATCAGGAGTTATATGCATAAGAAAAACAGTCTGACCGTCGGTAAGCCCGAGTGCCGTGCAGTCTAAAATTCTGTCTGTTTTAGCAGAAATACCTTTTTTAGCACCCCTGATATTCCATACATTTACGTTATTGACTATTGATGATGTCTGACTGTCAAAGGATGCTGAACAAACCGGTCTGATTATTGATGTAAATGAAATATCAGTCATAAATTTACCTTTCAGAAAACATAACGTTCCTGAAAAATAAAATTTGCCTAAAACAGACCTAAAAGTTTGAGTTTATTTAACTGACCTACCTGTTCTGCTCCTGTCATATTTAATGCACTGATTTCTACACTTGCTTTAGCCTCATCTTGAGCGGAAAATGCCTGATTTTTGTCTGCTTCGCTGCCCGCGTCAACAGCCTGCGGAGTAATTTGCTGATTATTTTCAGATTTCATTGCAGCTTTAGCTGCTTCCAATTTTGCCTTATCTGCAGTCTTATCCCCTGTAGGTTCAAGTCCCAGAGCTCTTAATTCCCTCATAATTCTTTGATGCTCAGGATCCGGATAACATCCGTACATAGAACCGCTGATTGAACTTACATTCATCGACATAATATAAAACTCCCAAATCTTACTTGATATATACTTATTATATAATAAATATATATCAATTTCAACTGTTTTTATATTTTTGTTAAGAAAAAAGCCGACTAATGCCGGCATTGTTTACTGTTTTTAATAAAATTAATTCCTTTTTCCTGTTTTCCAACGATTCTAAGCTATAAAATTGTTACCAAACCTTGTTGCACCATGGAAAAATGATAATTTCATCATATCAACAAGTGTTTTTCTGATTACGAATTTTTTATTTAAATCAATTTCGTTCAAAGCTTCTGCTGTATTTTTATATGTATCATTAACAGTACTTGAAAATAAAACTAATCTTGCCATTTTATTAACCTCTCTTCTCTATTTATCTCTCGTATTTATATAAAAAATTTTTTATAAAAATTATTGACTTTTTATATACAATTTATCCATCATTTGTTACAAATATTTACAATCCACAATTTTATTAAAGAATTTACACACAAATACCGTTAACCTAAGTGAATACAGGAGATAAAAACCATGGTAGATGCAATATCCGAATTCAACGCTAATAAACCGACCAATCCTAAACTGGATTTGACTTTAAACTGGAATAAGCTGACAGTTGATGAGATAAATGAGTATGAAAAACAGGGGCAGGAGGTTCCGGAATACATAAAAAAATGGGCTGAATATGTTGAAAACCTTGAGAATGTTCCGGACGATGTTACATACGAAAGTTATGCCGGTAAGGCCGGAGTTTCCGACTACGCCTTGAATGGAGGACTTTTTTCAAGTCAAGAGATAGTACAGAAAAATATATATACCCAGTTAGGACAGGATACTATAAGCAATATAAAAACTATGGCACAACAGCTTGAAGACATTATGAAAGAAGCCGAAAAAGAAGTTAGCGAAGCAGAAGCCGGCAAAGACGGCATTGTTGACAGGATTCAAACACTGCAAAACAGAATATCGCAGTTAAAAGATGATAAGAAAAATCCTCTGGCCTCAATGGATATTATTGATATTAACAATCAGATTAAAGCAGCCGGCGAATCCGGTATTACGACAATGGATATGAGGTTACTTTCTCTTGAAAGTATAGGTGGTACAGTTGAAGACGCTTATGAAATGATTCGCGGAGCAAAAGGTCTTGCATCCACATTAAGCGGTTATGCAGGCGGAGCACCTTTTGGAAACGTATTAGTCCGAAAATACAGTCAAGAACTGCAAGAACTCTCAAAAGAACATACCAGAGATTTCAAATCAGCAAGCGAGGAACAGGATCAAAATATCGAAACAGTCGGCGGATACAAGAGCGAAGTTGCAAGTTCTTCAAACCAGTATATTCCTGCAGGAGCCGAAACAAGTATTTCTTCAGACGGTCAGAGCGGTTCTCAAAATTCGGACGGAACAACATCTGCTGCAACGAGTGCAAAAGAAGACGAAAAATCTGCAGAAAAGAAAGAACGTCAAACAAGAACTACTCAAAAAACAAAAGAAGAAAAGACAAAAACGCTCGCAGACGAAAAAATTCTCACAGACCCGAACGAAATCCTTAAACGGAAAATGAAACGCGGCGAAATTTAGCGTAAACTTTGAATTGCTGCATTTATATCTGCTGATTTGTATACGTAATTACCGGCAACAAGTGAATTTGCACCTTTTTCAATGCAAATTTTTGCCGTATCAGCGTTAATACCGCCGTCAACCTGAATTATCAAATTTTCAGTTGAATTTTCTCTTATATATGGAATTTTATCGGCACAGTTGCTCATAAATTTCTGCCCGCCAAATCCGGGCTCTACGGTCATTACAAGAACCATATCAGCAATATCTAAAAAGTCCTTGATTGTTTCCGGATGAGTTTTAGGTTTTATGGAAATTCCTGCCTTTAATCCCGCGGATTGAATTTGTTTTATTATATCAAAAGATTTTTCATTAGCAGCCTCATAGTGGAACGTGATGATATCGGCACCTGCAGCCGCAAACGGCTGAATATATTTATCAGGATTTTCAATCATTAAATGTACATCAAGAGGTAGATTGGTAATTTTCTTAATAGATTTAACAACAGGAACGCCAATGGTGATATTCGGCACAAAATGTCCGTCCATAATATCAACATGCAGCCAATCCGCACCTGCATTTTCCACAAGTTTAATATCTCTTTCAAGATTTGCAAAATCTGCCGAAAGAATTGATGGTGAAATAATTACTTTCTTCATATCGCCCCCAGCTTCTTGCAAGCTTCATAAGCCGCTTTCTGTTCGGCTTCTTTTTTGGTCTTTCCGCATCCTGAAGCTATAACTTCATCGTTGTAACTTACTTCTACGGTAAAGGTTCTGTTATGTGCAGGCCCTTCGGTATTTACCACTTCATAAACAGGGATTGTTTTATCCAGTCCCTGCGTATATTCCTGCAAAATAGCCTTCGCATTATAATGGCTGTAATTTTTTTCTATTTCATTCAAATACGGCGGAAAAAGATTTTTAATAAAATTTGTAAGCTCACTAAGTTTTCCGTCAAGATAATAAGCTCCCAGTACGGCCTCAAATGCACATGCTTTTACTGATTCAAGCTTCTTAATTCCTAATTTTTCATCGTGGCTGGCGACAATAATAAGTTTGTCCAGCCCGACATCAGCACAAATTTGTGCAAGAATGTTATCAGACACTGCAATAGAGCGAATTTTTGACATTTCGCCTTCCGGAGCTTGAGGATATTTTTCATAAAGCATATCAGAAATAAGAAGTTTCAAAACAGCATCACCAAGAAATTCAAGTCGTTCATAACAGCTATTATAGGCAAGATTATTTTCTTTTGTATAAGACGGATGAGTTAATGCAGCATTATACAAATCACCGTTCTCAATACATATTCCGAAAATATCTTCAACCGGTTTCATTTAAAACAACCCTCTGAAAAATGTTATCAAATCTGTTAACAGTTCATTAGAAAAAACAACATGCTTACAGAAATAATACATAACAGGAATAGTCAGAATAAAGCTGTCGGTTCTGTCAAGAAAACCGCCGTGACCCGGAAGTGAATGTCCGGAATCTTTTACCCCGGCATCTCGTTTAATAAGAGATTCGCTCAAATCGCCTATCTGCCCGAAAACAGTACATAACAATCCAAGCATAACTGAAAAATACCATTCCAACTCAAGAAAATATCCGATTAGCAATGCTCCAAGAACAGCAGCAATCGCACCCCCTACAGAGCCTTCTATAGTTTTATTCGGGCTGACGACAGGTGCAAGTTTATGTTTGCCCAGATGTCTGCCTGCATAGTAGCAGCCTATATCTGTTGCCAAAATCGCAGTAAACATTAAAACAACAAATCCCAGTCCGTCATTAAATCTTTCGGAACTTAAATTTCTCAAAAATATTAAGTGAAGCGGAAACCATCCGCAGTATATAATTCCGAGGATTGTTGTTGCAACATTGGCAATGTATGGCTGTCGACCTCTGAACAACACCCACATAAAAGTTCCTATAACAGAAAATGTAAGTGCAACAGTAACTAAGTCGAATCTCTGGAAATAAGCAGCGGCAGCAATAATTAGCTGAGCAAGAAACATCACTTTGAGGCTCGGGAAAAAGCCTTTATTTTCCAGAATTTTGACGTATTCTTTAGACGCCACAAAAATTATGGACAAAAGCATCAAAAGAATTGCCCATTTTCCGTATATAATACAGGTCATCACAATAGTACCCAGCACAAAGCCAGTCAGCATTCTTGTGGCGTTTTTATTTAAACCGTTTTTGTTCTGCCCTTCTTCTTCGTTAACCATTATACGGTCATAACCTCTTTTTCTTTTTCAGCAACGGTTTTGTCAACAATTCCCGTATATTTATCGGTAAGCTTCTGAATTTTATCCTGATTATCTTTAACGGAATCTTCAGGAAGTTTTTCATCTTTTTCTATTTTCTTTAAATCGTCAGACATATCACGGCGGATATTTCTGATTGCTACTTTAGATTCTTCGCCGATTTTTTTAACGTCTTTAACAAGTTCTTTTCTTCTTTCTTCCGTCAAAGGAGGGAACGCAAGTCTTATACAGATACCGTCACTGTTCGGAGTAATACCGATTTCAGCTTTAATAATGGCTTTTTCAATTTCTTTGATAATAGATTTATCATAAGGTGTAATAACAAGTGTTGTACCGTCCTGAACATTAACCTGTGACATCTGTCTTAATGGTGTCGGAGCACCGTAATAATCAACAACAACTTTATCCAGAATAAGCGGGTTAGCCCTTCCGGAGCGGATTGTAGCTAATTCTTTTTTCAGCTGTGTAACAGCTTTTTCCATTTTTTCTTCACCAAATAAAAATAATTCTTCTAATGAATCTGACAGTTCTGCCATTTTGACCTCTTTCTTTTTAATAAATATAATTAATTATAAACCTATATATGTTCCGATGTGCTCGGACTGCAGAATCCTTGTAATTCCGTCTTTAGCGTCAAAATCAAAAACAACGATAGGTATATTATTTTGTTTACACAAAGCACAAGCCGATGTATCCATAACTTTCAAACCGTTAATAATGATATCGTCATAAGTGATTTTTTCAAGTTTTTTAGCATCCGGATTAACTTTAGGATCATCCGTATAGACTCCGTCAACACCGTTTTTAGCCATAAGCATGGCTTCAGCATTGATTTCCGAGGCACGGAGTGCTGCAGCGGTATCCGTCGTAAAGAACGGATTGCCTGTACCTGCCGCAAATATAACAACTCTGCCTTTTTCAAGATGCCTGATTGCACGGTGTCTTATATAAGGCTCTGCAACCTGATTAATTGTTATTGCACTTTGCACTCTGCAAGGCACGCCGATTTGATTAAAAGCACTCTGCAGAGCAATCGCATTCATGACTGTAGCAAGCATTCCCACATAATCTCCGGACGCTTGATCCATGCCGAGTTTTGCACTGTTCTTCATTCCGCGGAAAATATTACCTCCGCCGACCACTACAGCAATTTCAGCACCCAAATCTCTTGCTTTTTTTATTTCTTCCGCAATCATTCTGACAGGAGCCTGATCAATCCCGAACTCCTGCGACCCGAGCAGTGCCTCTCCGCTGATTTTAATTAATACCCTCTTATATTTCAAATTATTCTCCATAAACGACCTCTTCTTTTAATCATATATTAAATAAGGCCTATTGTAAAGCATTAAAGAAAATTATTTAAGAGCTGTATATAAATTTCAAAAAAACTCTTTATATTAAGTTATGTAAAGATGAATATATACTCCTAAACCCGCTCTATACAGTAGTTTTAAAAATTTATATATAAAAAACATATAAACAATAGCACTTTTTTGCAACAAAAAGTTTTTATATAAATATACAAGAAAATTATTACAGTAAGAAAAGGAGAATATATGGCACGAGTACTTATTTCAATGCCCGAAGATTTTTTGCACAAGATTGATCAGGTAGCTGACGGAGAAAACCGTTCACGCAGTGAGTTAATCAGGGAAGCTTTGAGAACTTACATTTACAAACAGAAAGTTCGTCAATCAACCACTGCCGGCAAAAATGCCGAAATCCTTGAAGAGTTGCTTGAATAATATCTTGTATGACGGCTAAAAAGATTTGGGAAGATTTAGCGGCACAGCATAGCTGTGCCGTTTCTGATTTTTATAACCTGAAAGCTTCTGCGATTGACTTTGTATAAGCCGGTCTCAGAATTCCTTTTTCCGTAATAATTCCGCTAATCAATTCATGCGGTGTTACGTCAAAACCCGGATTAATTACATTTACGGATTCCGCACAGATAATTTTCCCGTTTATATGTGTAACTTCATCTCTTGAACGTTCTTCTATCACGATTTCGTCACCCGTTTTTATGCTTGTGTCAATGGTTGAAAGCGGTGCTGCTACATAAAACGGAATGTTATGATATTTTGCGGCAATCGCAACTGTGTATGTTCCTATTTTATTTGCAGCATCTCCGTTGGCTGCAATTCTGTCTGCACCTACCACAACCATATCAATCATACCTTTTTTCATAAAATATGAGCACATGCCGTCAGTAATTAGAGTTGTCGGGATTCCGTCCATGGTAAGCTCAAAAGTTGTAATTCTAGCCCCCTGCTGACGAGGTCTTGTTTCATCAGCAAAAACCTGTATTGTAGGGTCATTTGCAAATGCCGAACGAACAACTCCAAGGGCTGTACCGTAACCTACTGTTGCAAGTCCTCCGGCATTACAATGTGTAAGGATTGTTGCACCTTTAGGTACAACTTCTGCACCGTAATCGCCGATTTTTTTGTTTATTTCAATGTCGTCATTTTCCATTTTTATGGCATTTTGTTTTAATTCTTCAACTATACCTTTTATATCGGCGGTTGAATTTTTAATAATTTCTTTTTGTTTTTCGACCGCCCACATAAGGTTTACTGCTGTAGGACGGGAAGTAGCCATATAATCTGCTTTTTCAAGTAATCTCTTTGCAAATTCATCACGTGAAAGATTTTCTTTAGCAAGTTCCTGAGCATAAAGAACCACACCGTGTGCTCCGGCAACGCCTATTGCAGGGGCTCCGCGTACTATCATGGTTTTTATTGCATCATACATTTCCTGCCCGCTTGTTATATTTACATATTTGAATTCATACGGCAGAACTGTTTGATCCACCATTTTTGAGTAATTATTTATCCATTCTATTGTTTTTATTTTTGAGTGAAATTCTGCCATCTTATTTTTCCTTTTTATTTAAATATATTACGTCTTTTTTCTTCGTTCTTATCAAGTGTTTTTATAAATTCTTTTATATAGAAAGTTATGAAACCCATGAAAGCATTAATTGTTGCACTTAATACTGACATAAATACAGACAGTATTAAAAGTATCCCGAAATTAGCATTTCCCAGAATCATTGAAACTCCGTAGTTTGTAGAATAATTGAAGAACTTATAAAGGATTGCAACAATAGGAATATAGACTATGCAAAATACCATAAATGATACAAAACCTATAATTCCGCCGATTACTGCACTTTCGTTAACCGTAAAAAGTTCCAGAAGTCTTACTTTCATTAAAAACAGCATTTCAATAACCGCAGCAAAACAAAGCAGAATCCAGAATGCGATTTCACCTATATATGGTGTTGCTGTCAATATTCCGAACACTATCCCGAGAAATGCACTTATTAAAAGAATTAATTTTAATAAAGATTTGTCCATAAGCTCTCCGTTTTATTATTGATAATAACATAAAAATTTTATTTATTTAGTTTTATAGGTGGGTCATCAGGGAAATTTTTCCTGCCCCGTTCGTAAACTCCCATGGCGGCTTTAAAATTCTTTTCCTTTATATAGATATTACAAAGAATTTTGTATGCATTATAAATTTTCGGATTTCTGTTCAAAAGATTTCTCAAAATATCTTTTGCTTCCGAATAATTTTCAAGTTCGTAATAAAGTCCTGCTATATATAAAAGCCCGTTGTCATCCTGATTGAGTTCGTAAGAAAGGTTTGCATATTCCAGTGCAGATTTATAATCTTTCATTTTGTAATAAGCAACTGAAATTCTGTTATAAATTATGCTGCGGTTGGTATTTTCCGTTGCTATTTCAAGAGATTTCTCAAAACTTTTTATGGCATTGGCGTAATCTTCTTTTTGAAAATAGAGTTCGCCTATTTTAGCATATTCTGTGTATGCCGTACTTTTTGAATTTTTTATTTTGTTTTTAAGGTCGTGGAGTTGCATTTCAATTCTGCCCTCTTTATTCCCCCATACATCATCCGGAGTTATCAAACCTGCTTTTTCAGGGTCTGAAAATGGAGCATTGGTAACATCAGGAACTATTGAATACACAAGCCTTAATGTTCTCAAATCGTTTTCGCTGATATCATTTTTTTTAGAACTTACCGGATACATTAAATCCTTCGGGTTAGAACTGTGTCCGTTCAGCCCCAGTGAATGTCCTATTTCGTGCAAAGCTGTTGTGTAAATTATTTCAGGGGGGTAGAGTGTTCTCTGGCAGCTTACTTTCGCAAATTTTATTTCCGAATATTTGATTAAATTTTTCTCATATTTATACCCGTGCCATGCCGCAATATTACTTACTCCGCATTTCCGTTCAAAATTTGCCGGAAAAAAACATCTTATATCTGCTTTATTTTTTTCAAGAGTGTATTTAAAAGTTATGAAATTTCCGGAGGCTTTCTGCCAGTGCTCAAATGCTTTTCGTATCTGCTGATAATAATACGGCGGGAGGTTCGGGTTATTCTCAATATAGACCGTTAACGGAAATGTCGAAGGATTCCAGCGGACGAGTTTGCCGTTTGAAAGTATGCTGTCTATATAGTTTTCGCCGACTTTTTCATTAATTATAGAGCGGTTTTTTCTTGCTGTTTCGTTCAAAAAACTATCATCAACTGGTGTTGAAATTTTTGTCTGGTTTTCTTGACGTAAGTCATTGCCGGAATCCGAAGTCTGTTTCTTTTTTATATGCCGGATTTTACTGCTGTTTGTGCGTAATATTTTTCCTTCACTTTTGTTTGTTTTTGATACCTGAACAGCTGCGTTTGAACTATTTGGCTGCGAACTGCCGGTTGTTTGAATTTGCCATATGCTGAAGAATGATAGAAACATTATTAAAGCAATCAGAAGAAATCTCACCGCAGCCTCCGTTAGATGCAGGACCTTGAATGGCAGATTGCAATGGCAATGGAATCCACAGTATCATCAAGCTTCGGAAGAGTATCAGTGTTTAATGCTATTTTTACCATCTGTTCGACTTCTTTTTTGTCGGCTCTGCCGTAACCTGTCAGAACCTGTTTTACTTCCATCGGAGTATATTCAAATATCGGAACCCCGTATTTTTCAAGTATTGCAAGTATAATTCCTCTTGCATGAGCAACGGGCATAACAGTTGTACGGTTTCTAAAAAAGAAAAGTTTTTCGATTGATGCAACATCAGGTTTAAAATCTTCCACAATAGTGGTTATATCTTCAAGAATTTCCAACAACCTTGAGGATTCACGGGTATTTTTTTTAGTCTGTATTGAACCGGATTTTAAGAGTGTGCAATTCTTACCGTCAAACTCAACAAGGCTGTAACCCACAATCGCCATCCCCGGATCTATGCCCAAAATTTTCATAATAATAATTATATATAAAATTTCTCTTCAGGGCAATATTTTAAGACTTTTGCAAATATATTGCTAAAACTTTACAATTACTTGATAATCAAAAAAGCTCATGCTAGGATTTCGGTATAATCAATTTACAATAGTTGAAGGGTATGGGGTAACATGAAGAGTTCAACGGTAAGAAGATCAAATTTATCCAAGGAGAAAATTGCAGTGCTTGAAGCATTAGCGAAATATAAACACGAATCCGCAGATAATACTCCAAACGTTTATGTAAGAAATAATAAAGAAAAAGAATTAGACCTATTATGGCAAAATTTTAAGATTAACCAGAAGGGTGAGAAATCTCCGGTTGTTTATCTTGCTACAGGTTTTATTGCAGGTATTGTAGCAACATCTTTGATGTTTGCTATTCTGGGACTTTCAATCCACAGTGCATCGGTTTCTGTTCCTGCAGAAAAAGCAAAAACTAAAACTGAAAGCATTAACCTTGTTCCGGCTGCTGAAACAGCTGCTGCAACAACAGGTTCCGAAATTTATACAGTTCAAAGCGGTGACACTATGGAAAGTATCCTCACAAGATTCTACGGCGGATACAGCACAGAACGGTTGAATACTGTTATGAAAGCCAACAACATGACAAACCCTAACAAACTTTCAATAGGTCAAAAATTAACAATTCCAATGCACTAAGAATAATAAATTTATACGCAACAAAAAAGCTCCATTTCAGGAGCTTTTTTGTTGTACAAGCCGGCATAACATTCTCAAAATCATAAATCTTTGAAGGAAAAAAGGGGGGGGGAACGTAAATACAGCATAACTGAAAAAGCGTTGCTTAAATTAATTCACTAACAGGACTTTGAACGGGGCAAGCGGAAACTTGCTCCATCCTTATTTATATTAGAATTTAATTGTCTGAATTTTCAAGGATGGTAATTATTTTTTATTTAAATAGAATTTGCGTCGAAAATATCTTTGTGCTACTTTTTGAGAAGAAGAGTTAGGGAGAAAATATTAGTATGAAACAGAATTATTTTCCGCAGGAAATAGAAAAAAAATGGCAGAAAATCTGGGAAGAATCAGGTGCCTTCAAAACCCCTGATAAAAGTGATAAACCGAAATATTACGCACTGTCAATGTTCCCTTATCCGTCAGGGAAACTTCATATGGGACATGTCAGAAACTATACAATTACCGACGTAATTGCAAGATTTAAAAAAGCTCAAGGATATAACGTGTTACACCCGATGGGATGGGACAGTTTCGGACTTCCTGCAGAAAATGCCGCAATGAAACACGGTGCAGATCCTGAAAAATGGACTCACGAAAATATTGCATATATGACAAAACAGCTTAAAATGCTCGGACTTTCTTATGATTGGGACAGAGAAGTAACAACCTGCAAGCCTGATTATTATAAATGGACGCAGTGGCTGTTTTTGCAATTATATAAAAAAGGGCTAGTTTATAAAAAAGAGGCTGCCGTAAACTGGTGCAACAACTGTGCAACAGTACTTGCAAACGAACAGGTTATTGACGGGAAATGCTGGAGATGCGACAGCGAAGTTGAGAAAAAATACCTGTCACAGTGGTTTATAAAAATTACGGATTATGCGGAAGTTTTGCTTGATGATTTAGATAAACTCACCGGCTGGGGCGATAACGTTAAAACAATGCAGGCAAACTGGATTGGAAAATCTCAAGGTGCAATTTTCAGATTTCCTGTTGTTGATACCCCTAATGGCGAAAAACTGGAAGTTCCGGTTTATACAACAAGACCTGATACTGTTCACGGTATAACATATCTTGTTGTGGCTCCCGAATACAAAGATATTGAAAAATTAACGACTCCGGAAAATAAAGAAGCGGTTGAAGCTTACCGTGCAAATGCACGCAAAATGACAGAAATAGAAAGGCTTTCAACAGAACGCGTAAAAACCGGCGTACCGCTCGGAACTCACTGCAAAAATCCGTTTACCGGCGAAATTTTCCCGCTCTGGACAGCGGATTATGCACTTGTTGAATACGGAACCGGTGCTGTTATGGCAGTTCCGACTCATGATACCAGAGACTTTGATTTTGCTAAAAAATATAATTTGCCAATGAAGGTTGTTATAACCCCTCACCCGTCCTCCGGCCACCCTCTCCCGCAAGGGGCGAGGGACTTAACAGAAGCCTATACGGAACCCGGGGTTCTGGTAAATTCCGGTGAATTTAACGGGATGAAAAATGAAGAGGCTAAAAAAGCTATTACAGAAAAGGCTGTAAGAGAAGGTTTCGGTGAATTCAAAACTCAATACAGACTTCGTGACTGGTTGATTTCCCGTCAAAGATACTGGGGAGCCCCTATTCCGGTTGTATATTGTGAAAAATGCGGTATTCAACCTGTTCCGGAAGAACAGCTTCCTGTATTGCTGCCAAAGGATGTTGATTTTAGTGTTGTCGGAAAATCTCCGATATTAACATCAAAAACATTCCTTGAAACAACCTGCCCTTGCTGCGGCGGAAAAGCAAGACGCGAAACAGATACTATGGATACGTTTATTTGTTCAAGCTGGTATTACCTGCGTTATGCGGATGCTAAAAATGATAAATTGCCGTTTGCAAAAGATAAAGTTAATCACTGGCTGCCGGTTGATCAGTATGTAGGCGGAATTGAACACGCAATTCTTCACCTTTTGTACTCGAGATTCTTTACAAAAGCTTTGCGTGATTTAGGTTTGCTTGATTTTGACGAACCTTTCAAAAACCTGTTGACTCAGGGAATGGTTTTGAAAGATGGTTCTAAAATGTCAAAATCTAAAGGTAACACGGTTGACCCTGATGAAATCTTTGAAAATTACGGGGCTGATACAGCAAGATTATTTATCCTGTCTGATTCACCTCCGGCAAGAGATTTTGACTGGTCAGATGCAGGGGTTGAAGGCTGCTATAAGTTCTTGAACAGGGTTTGGAGACTTATTGCATCTAATGCTGAAGATATTTCATTAGATGATGCTGCAAGTTTTACACACTCAGCTTCTCTCAAAAAGGAGAATGATGACCTTGTTCGTAACGTTCATATTGCGATTAAGGGAATTACTAACGATATATCGAATGATTTCCAATTCAACACTGTAATTTCTAAATACCGTGAACTTACAAATGCTATTTACGAGTGGCGTGGCAAGAAATCCGAACTTGACAATGAAGATAAAAAAGTTATGAGTTTTGCAATCGTAACATTAATGAAACTTATGTCACCGGTTGCAGTACACCTGACAGAAGAGGCTTGGCACGATTTAGGCGGTAAAGGTTCAATTCACGATGAAACCTGGTGCAAGTGGGATGAAAATCTGGCCAAAGCAAGCTCAATTACGCTTGTAGTTCAGGTTAACGGAAAACTTAAGGATAAAATAGAAGCTGATGAGGCTTGTTCGGAGGATGAACTAAAGGCTCTGGCTCTAAACAGTCCTAAAGTTAAAGAATTAACCGAAGGAAAAACGATTGTTAAAACGATTGTTGTACCTAAGAAACTGGTGAACATCGTTGTTAAATAAATCGTTTGAATAAATTTTTAATTTTAACAAACAGTCCTGACTTTTCCCGGTCAGGCTGTTTTGCTGGCAGGGGTTTATACATAATCAAATTATCGGCGTATTCAGGTTCTAATTTTGAGCCGTTTTTAATACATTTATCCAGAATATAATTAATATAATTGTCTGTAGAGGTATAACCTTGTTTTCTGTAAAAAATGTGACAAGGATGTCTAGGGTCATAAATTCGGCTTGCAACGAGGAATACACGACCGTCACAACCCTGTGCTTTGCTTTCATTTTCAGCAAATTTTAAAAAATCGCTGCCATAACCGTTTCCGCGTTCTTCAGTTTTTAAGAATTCAATTTTCAGGGCATCGCAAATTTTCTCATCAGGATAAACTTCAGCCCATTTAAGCTTTCTGACAGGTCTGGTTATCATTTCACCGGCATAAGTTCCGTTTTCGGTATCTGCCATTCTGTGGAGGTTTACCGTAACTATTTTCCTGCTTGTCATGTCGAACATTTTTACATTTTTAACGGAATAAATTAAATGTTTCGGCATTTTCTGAGGTTTAAAAGGACGCAGATAATATGAAATTTTATTAGCACACAGACCATTCATATTTTTTATAAAACGTGTAAAAAAAATAATTGCCATTAATAAACATTATTTAATATTTTTATTAACGAATATAAAATCCACAACCCCTCCCTGTCATCCTGAACTAGTTTCAGGATCTTAGAAAATTTTCACCTTTCTGCTCCGCTATCGTGCTTACGCACACGCTCCGCCATTAAACGCCTTCCTTGTAAGGGAGGTGGCACGGAGTGCCGGAGGGTTTTTCGATACTCCGCAGCCGCACAGCCGTCACCCCATGTCATCCTGAAAGCGTAAAAATAGTTGAGCCTTTTTAGTAATGTAGTAATGTAGGTTTTGGTAATCTCTGATTACCGAAACATTTTTGTTGTGGTAAATTAAAATTTACCACAACCTACTGCTCAGGAGCTTACCGCCGGTATAGAAAAAGAGATTCTGAACAGTGACAATTTCCGTATGCCGTGACGGTTAACGTTTCAGAATGACATGAAAAAAATCCCCATTCTATTCCCCCTTTAGAAAAGGGGGCTAAGCCTTTGGCGACCTTATTTAATCAAGTAAGACCCCTCACCCCAGCCCTCTCCCGCAAGGGAAGAGGGAGAAAAGTAGGGTGGGCTTTCAGCCCAACGATGAATATTCATGTACCTCCCCTCACCCTGACCCTTTCCCGTATGGAGAGGGGATACTTTGCGTAATCGCAGGACTGATTCGCAATAGCACAGCCTCTGCAGTAATTTGCTTCTGAATTTCTCCCAAAAACACTTTTTACTTCCACTCAAAGGATTTTTTACAAATTTTATTTACAAATAGTAAAATTAAAGATTTTAAAATTTTTCTGTATTATAATTGTAAGTGTTAATTAATAGATGATGATTAGGGATAGAGCTTTGAACAAGAAGAAAAAATATTATTTTATAGCAATAGGCGGAGTCGGAATGAGCGGGCTTGCAAAATATTTGCTGGAAAACGGCTGTGAAGTTGCAGGTTCTGATATTTGCGACAGTAAATATATTCAAAAAATAAAAAAACTCGGAGCAACCGTGCATATAGGCCACAGTGCCGGCAATGTTCCGGAGGATTGTGTCGTCATTGCAAGTACAGCAATCCGTCAGGATAATCCTGAAATAGTAAGGGCAAAAGAACTCGGACTGCCGATTTATCACCGTTCGGATTTGCTTGCTGAAATTTCAAGAGAAGGCAAGTTTTTCCTCGGTTACTCCGGTACTCACGGCAAAACGACAACAAGCGGTCTTTCTTCTTATGTTATGGAAAAAGCAGGACTTAAACCTTCTTATGTCGTTGGAGGTATTATTCCGGAACTTGATACAAATGCTCACTGTCAGGACGGTAAATATTTTGCGGCAGAACTTGATGAAAGCGACGGCACTATAGTTAAATATGTGCCGGATGTTGTTGTTATAAATAACCTTGAGCCGGATCATCTGGATTTTTACAAAAACGGACTGCAATCCATTCTTGATACTTTTGAAAAATTTATTTCAAAAATGCCGGAAAACGGTACCGTTCTGGTAAATTATGACTGTGATGCTTCTAAAAATCTTCACGGTCACAGAACAGTTACTTTCGGTCTGTCAGACGGGGCGGACTATCAGGCTAAAAATATTGAGTTTAAATCCGATTTTACAACTTTTGATATCTATTATAAGGATAAATTTTTAACTGATTTGAAAATTATTCTCAGAGGAATTCACAATGTTTATAACTCTCTTGCAGTTCTTGCAAGCCTGAATATAGCGGGTGTTGATGTAAATCTTGTTAAACCTTATTTTGCGGAATTTTCCGGTATGGGAAGAAGATTTCAAAAGATAGGAAGTGCAAACGGTGCCGTTATTTATGATGATTACGCCCATCATCCGACCGAAATTAAAGCCGCACTATCTTCGGCGTTGAGTTTTAAAGATAAACGCGTAACGGCAGTATTCCAGCCTCACCGCTATACAAGATTAAAAAATCTGTGGAATGAATTTTTGAATGCTTTTGACGGCGTGGATAAAGTCGTTGTGACAGATGTCTATGCGGCGTCAGAAGACGTTATTGACGGAATAAATTCCGAAAAATTTGCAAAAGACCTTGCCTCAAAAGGTATAAACTGCGAGTATATTGCGGGTGATATGAAAACTGTTGCAGAAAAGTTATATCCGCAACTTAAAAATGATGATATCATTATCGGACTCGGAGCAGGAACCATTACGGCTCTCGGGAAAAATCTTCTTGAACTTGATAAGGAGTTGACAGGCGTTGCTGATTGAAGAAAATTATGACATAAAAAGACTTACTTCATTTAAGTGCGGCGGCAAAATAAAACGGGTTTATTTTCCGGAAAATTTGAATGAATTTACGGAAATTTTGAGCAGAAATCCGGATATCAAAGTCTTTGGAAATCTTTCCAATACACTTGTTTCAACTGACGGTTATGACGGCGAGATCGTTATAACTACCAAAATGAATAAATTCACGGTGGATGGAACAACTGTCACTGCAGAATGCGGTTTAAAAGGGCCAAAACTTGCTCAGGCGGCAGCTGATGCCGGTTTAAGCGGCCTGGAATTTATGGTCGCATTTCCGGGGTCAATAGGCGGAGAAGTTTTTATGAATGCCGGTGCTCACGGACAATCTGTTGCGGATTCACTTGTTGAAGCAAAATGTTATGATAAAGACCAGCAAAAAATTGTTACACTTTCAAAATCAGGTTTAGGTTTTTCTTACAGAACATCAATATGCCAGACTTTTGATCTGGTAGTGCTCTCAGCGACATTTGAACTTGAAAAGGCAAGAAAACAGGATATTGAAGCAAGGATGAACGAAAATCTTGCGTTCAGAAAAAACAAACAGCCGTCACTTGCTCTTCCAAACTGCGGTAGTGTTTTCAGAAATCCGGAGGGGGATTCTGCCGGAAGACTGCTTGACGCTGCCGGCGTAAAAGGTCTTGTTGTCGGCGGAGCAGGAATTTGGGAAAACCATGCAAACTTTATCATAAACGGGCCGAACGGTACATCGGAAGATATTTTAAAGATTATGTATGTTATGTATAACGAAGTAAAAGAGCAGTTCGGAATTGAATTGCAGCCGGAGGTCAGATACCTCGGCGGGAAAAATGAAACAGAGGTTAAAATATGCAGGAAATTAAAAATGATAAAATAGATAAAAATGCAAAAATCGCGGTTTTGTGCGGAGGAATGTCATCGGAAGCAGAAATTTCAATGAGGTCAGGGAAAGGCTGTTATGAGGCATTGAAACGTCTTGGTTTTAAGAATGCGGAAATGGTTGTTGTTGATAAAAATATCTCCGAAAATCTTCAAAAAGGAAATTACGATTATGCATTCAACGCCTTGCACGGAAAATACGGCGAAGACGGATGCGTTCAGGGAATTTTGGAAATCCTTCGTATCCCTTATACCGGCTGCGGTGTTATGGCAAGCAGTCTTTGTATGAATAAAGAATTTACCAAAAGAATACTTTCAACCTGTCCGGATATTCCTATGGCTAAATCAGCTTTTGTCAGAAAAGGCGATGATGTTATGGAAAAAACAAAAGACTTAACCTATCCCCTTTTCACCAAACCTGTTTGCGAAGGGTCAAGTTTCGGTATGACAAAAGTTGACAGAAAAGAGGATTTAAAAGCTGCTTACGAAGAGGCTGTTAAATATAATGACGATGTATTGGTAGAAGAATTTATCGACGGATTTTTCGTAACAGTCGGGGTTCTGGAAGATAATGACGGGAAACCGTTTGCAACAGAAATTCTTGAAATAAGACCTAAAAATGAATGGTATGATTACGAGGCAAAATATACAAACGGAATGTCTGAATTTATTGTTCCTGCAAACCTTTCAAAAGAAGTTACGGCTCATGTAAAAGAAGTTGCTGTAAAGGCTTTTGAAACAGCAGGCTGCAGAGGTGTTTCGAGAATCGATTTTATGATGAAAGATGATATTCCGTATCTGCTTGAAATAAATACAAGTCCGGGGATGACTTCTACAAGTGATTTGCCGGCACAATCTGCCGTTATGGGTATTGATTACGATCATCTGGTACTTGCGATTTTAAACAGTGCAGGTTTAAACAAATAGGTGCAAATGGACGAATTTGACGATTTTCAACAGGATGAAATAATTGATCCGAAACGTCTTGTAAACAAGGTTCGGAAAAAAAGAAAATTGCGTAAAGGCCGCAAAAAACAAAGCGTTTTTCGTGGATTCTTTCGTTTTGTTCTGACAATAATTTTTCTTTGCGGATTTGTTTATATTTCTAAAATGCCGCAATGGTATCTGCCGAAAGATGCATTCACAAAACCTAACGGGAAATCCGTTGTTGTTATTAATAACAGAATTGTAAAGACGCAAAAAATATTTTCAATATTAAAAAATGTCGAAGTGCCGAATGTTCCTATATATATGGCTAAAACCCAGTATATAAAACAGGAAATAGAAAAACTTGCTCCGGTAAAAGAAGCGTATGTAAGAAGGTATGCTTTTCCGGCCAGATTACAAATTATCTTGAAAGAAAGAATTCCTGTAGTTACAGTGTCTCCTGATGTAAAAGTTCCTCCCGTTGCGGCATTTTCGGAAGACGGTGTTATGATGGGTAAAGAATTTCTTCCGTTAAATAAGGAATTTAAAACAATTCTGGTTTTGTCTTACGGTAATAAGGGTGATGATTACAAAAAATGGAACGGGCAAAAGATAAAAACTTTTGAAAAGATAGTTAAATATATTGAAACCTATTCAAAAGAGAATGTTGAATTCATAGATTACCGCAACCCACAGGATGTTTATGTAAAAATAGAAACAGTGAATATCAGACTCGGTAAACTTGATGAAAATGTGTTTAAACGTCTTGAAAAACTTCCGTCACTTTTACCCCAGGTAAAACTTATGGACAGTAAAATTAAATACCTTGATATGAGCTGGGAAAAAGTAAACTATTTAAAACTTGAGTAACGTTTGTTAGCAAAGGAGAAAAAATGAAAATAACATTAGCACAGGTTAAATACAGAACTGCGGATTTCGTTTTTAATTATAATCAAATATTATCGGTATCAGAGAGAGCGGATTCTGACCTTGTAATTTTTCCACAGGCAGGATTGGAAGATACCGGCGGAAAAGATATGCTTTATGATGAAAAATGCAATATTGCCCAGTCTGATATGTATGAAAAACTTGCCGAAAAGAATTTTCCTTTTGCAATTCTGATAGGTGATGTGCTGATTAATAACGGAGAAGTCGCTCTTTCTACTGACGGATTTTACGAAATTGCTGATAAAAAAGTTTTTGTGGCAGATTTTTTTAATGCGGATGTTGAGTGCGATTTGTATGTCCTTGCAAAGAACCGTTATTACACAATGAACAGCTATAAAAATTTTGTAGAAAGCATCAACAATAAAACAGATTTCATATTCGTAAGTTCAACAGGTATGGCAGATGCCGATATTTATGCGGGCGGAAGTTTTGTAAAAAACAAGAACGGTGTACTTGTTATGCAGATGCCTCTGTGTAAGGACTCCGTTGAAGTTGTGGATTTTTCTCATTCAATAGATTTTCATGATGTTCCTAAAGAACAGCAGATTATAGATGTGACGACATTTGCACTGAAAGAATACTGTGAATGTGCGGGATTTTCAAAGGTTGTTCTGGGGCTTTCCGGCGGTATTGACAGTGCTTTGACTGCGGTTCTTGCCGTTAAGGCTCTCGGTGCGGATAACGTCCTGGGAATACTTATGCCTAGTATGTTTTCATCAGAAGGCAGCATTACGGACAGTCTTCTTCTTGCTCAAAATCTTGGTCTAGAAACAATAAAAGAACCAATTACCGGATTGTTTGATACGTTTATGAAAGATAGAGAACGGCTGCACGATTTAGCGGAAGAAAATCTGCAGGCAAGATTAAGGGCATTAATTTTGATGTTTTATTCAAACCGTGATAACAGATTGCTTCTCTCTACTGGGAACAAGTCCGAAAGTGCAATGGGATTCGGGACTTTATACGGAGATCTGGCAGGCGGGTACAATATGATTTGCGACCTTACAAAGACTAATGTTTATAAAGTTTCAAATTATATTAATAAAGACGGCGAAATTATTCCGCAGGCGATTATTGATAAAGCTCCGTCAGCGGAACTTCATCCGGGGCAGAAAGATCAGGACAGGCTTCCTGAATATGCTGTATTGGATGATATTATTGAGATGTATCTTGAACAGAGTCTTCCGCAGGAAGAAATTTATGAAAAATATGACCGGACAATCGTGGATGAAGTTGTAAGGAAAATTTACAGAATGCAATTTAAGCGTCATCAGGGATGCCTCGGGGTAAGACTGACAGAAAAAGCGTTTTGCGGTGGTGTAAATCTTCCTGTTGTTCAGAAAATGTACTGATTCAAAAATTTATATACTGAATCTTAAACCGAACATTAGAGCGATACCGTTTCTGCCGCCGTTACGTATCATTGTTTCGACAAATCCGGTCAATCGTTCTCCCCAGCGTTTTTGAACACCGAGGCCATACTGTACATAAGGTTTAACAGATAATTCAGGCAGGTAAACATCATTTGCACGAAATCTGGTATCATCAATAATATTCCATATAAATGATACACTAATATATGGTTGAAGATAGTTTTTAAAATTTCCGATTAACTTTATCTGAGGTTCAATATGTATCGCATGAAGCGGATCCGCATTATAATCCACTCCCGAAGAAGCCGTGTAATCAAATGTATTCACAAATGTATAAGACATTAAAAGGCTTGGTTGAATTATAAGCTTTCTATCAAATGTTTCAAAGTTATAACCTGTTTTTTCCGCAATACCCGTATTCAACATGGCAAAATCATCATGCCCGAAATCTGTTGAGGCTTCCGCAACATTTGCTCCGACATTTGCAGTCCATATAGTAAAGAACTTACCTTTATAAAAAGCGGCATCTGCACCGATTAAACCGCCGTTATTATAAATACTGTTACCGTTAAAAGCCTGATGGGAGCCGTTATATGCCGCATATCCTCCATACAAAGTTTTCCATCCGTCTTTTAAATCCACAAGCCCGCTTTCTACACCGATTAAACTCCCGTAACTGACATTTGAAACATCCGGACCGTTTTTCAGTTGAACTTTCTCAAAAGTAGTATATGGCTTAAACCATACACCGTTTCTTTGTTCAGGCATATATAACGGTGAAAAAGGAATTTGTCCGCCGGCAGAGGCCGTTTTATTTTCAATATTAAAACCGAGTCTTGCATCCGGAGGGGCAATCATTACCATATCCAGATTTGAAAACACATTTTTATAAGTCTCTATTTGCGTAAGATATCCTGCAAGCTGTGCTGCTACAGCAGGAATAAAAACAGAAGAATTAAAGCCCTGACGTGAAAATTCAAAATTACCGTCTCCTGCATTGTAGCTTGAAAAATAATCGTAAATAGGTGTTTTTATTGTTGTATTGTTATAGCTTACATAATCTTTTAATACTGAATCTGCAAAAGGGATTGAAATATATTGCCCTTCAGGAGTCCCTTCAAGAGCCAAATTCCTGACAAAGAGCGAGCCGCTGCCCGATAGAGAATCTGCGTTAATTCTGTCCATTGTATTTGTATTAAAATCCACATCGGGATAAATATTTGCAGTACCGTTAAGATTTAAATTTCCAAAATTAACATTGTTTATCCGGCTGTTTTGCATATTAAAATTTATATTGTTACCGAAATTTGTATTGACCGAATTAAAGTAACTGGCGTCTGCAAGAAGATTTAAAGTCCCTCCGTTAAAATTAAAAGTACCTGTATAATTTTCGTTCTTCCCTCCGAGATTAAGCGTACCGGAATCATTTTTGTTTAAAGTTCCCAAGCCGCTTATGCCGCTTAAAACATTTGTAGTTCCGCCGCCGTTAAAATCAATTATGCCCGTATCCGTATTGTGAATGTCATTTAAATCACCGGCTCTGTCATAATTATTTTGAAAGGTTGCATTTTCAATTATAAATTGACCGGAATTATATACGGCTCCGCCGTTTCCCTGCGGAACGGAAGATATAATAGTATTATCTTCAAGTGTAGAATTTTCAATTGTTAAAGTTCCGTTAGCAGCATTATATATGGCTCCGCCATCCCCGTATAAGGTCGTTTCAAGATAGTTATCTTTTATTAATGAATTGGTAATTGTAAGATTAGCCGTATTATATATAGCTCCGCCAAAACCTATAGAATTATTTCCGCCCGTTCCGTAATTATTAGTAAGAGAACTGTTATTTATAGACATTTCACCGTCATTAAATAATGCTCCGCCGTATGATACAGCATTTCCTGTAGCTTCCGCATAATTTCCGTCGAAAGTAGTGTTGTTTATTGTAACAATGCCTCTATTATATAAAGCTCCGCCATAAGGAAACAAGCTTCCTGTTGAATAATTATTTTTAAATTCACTGTTATTTATGGTCATAACAGCAGTATTTCCCGATTGATAACCATTTGCTACGGCTCCGCCATATGAAGCAGCTCCGTTTGTGTAATTGGCTTCAAACAGTGTATTATCAATATTAACAGTACCGCCGTTAAGATTATATACGGCACCGCCAACTCCAAAATTTACATTGTTGGCATCAACAAAATTTCCGAAAAAGTCGGAATTGTTTATATCTGCACTTCCACCGCTGTTAAATATTGCTCCGGCAAACTTTGAACGATTATACTCCTGTCCCTGACAGTTTCTTATCCCCACTTCATTAAACAGGCTGTCCTGGTTAAGTACAAATCCCCCAAATTCATTATCCCCGTAAATATAATGATTATGACCTTCAAAATTAATATCTAAATTGATAAAATGATTCCCTATCGTTTCGTCCGAAAATAAATCATTTGTAAATTCAATCGTGTCACCGCTTACAGGATTTGAGTCTATTAACTGGGTAAAAGTTGACACCTGTATGTCATTTGCATTTGCCTTCAAGGCAATGAACATAAAGATAACTAACAAAAATTTTTGACAAAGTTTCATAAAAATATTTTATTTTTTTATTGATAAGTTGATATTAACCGTATGACCAGTCTTTCATGCATATTTTAGTTATCTGAAAGACGAATTGACATATATAATTTTTTTTGCATTAAAGTTGATATAGAGAATTAGAAATGAATAAAAATTTAGGAGAAAAGGATTATGCGTACTGTAATTGTCGGCGGAGGAGCATGCGGAGCAAGCTGTGCCGCAAGGTTAAGAAGGCTGGATGAGACTGCGGAAATTATTATTCTGGAAGCAACGGATGAGATTTCAATAGCAAATTGCGGACTGCCTTATTACTGTTCAGACGTAATTAACGGAAGAGATAAGATGATTGTTGCAAAACCTGACACATTTAAAAATCTTCTGAATGTAGAAGTACGTTTTAATTCAAAAGTCACTGCAATTAATAAAAATAAAAAGACTGTAACCGTTAATCATGATTACGAATTAAGTTATGACAATCTTGTGCTTGCACCGGGGGCAAGTCCTGTAAAACCACCGATTCCGGGTATTGATAATAAAAAGATTTTTACTGTACGCACACTTCGTGACGCGGATATGATAAAAATGCATATCAAATCCGCAAATGCAAAAAATGCTGTAGTAATTGGCGGAGGGTTTATCGGCGTTGAAATGGCGGAAAATCTTGTGACAATGGGGCTTAAGACAACGGTGGTTGAAGCGGCTTCACAGATTCTTGCCCCGTTTGATAAAGATATGATGGCTCTTGCCCATAACGAAATGAGAGATAAAGGATGCAAATTAATCTTTAATGACGGAGTAAAAGCATTTACCGAAAACGAAATAGAACTTGCTTCCGGAAGACATATTCCTTACGATATTGCAATTCTCGGAATCGGCGTTCAGCCTGACACACAAATAGTTAAAGAAGCAGACTTGGAAACAGGATTGAACGGACTTATAAAAGTAAATGAATTTTTACAAACCTCGGATGAAAATATATGGGCAGGCGGTGATGCGGTTGAAGATATAGATTTTGTAACAGGCAAATCCGCAATGATACCGATGGCCGGCCCTGCAAACAGACATGGCAGGCTGATTGCAGATAATATTACTGCCGCAGCCGCAGGAAAAGAAAAAACTTCGTTTAAACCGGTTCTCGGAACTTCAGTTGCTAAAATATTCAACAAAACATTTGCGTGCAGCGGTAAAAATGAAAAACAGCTTATTAAAGAAGGTATCAAATACATCAAAAATATTACACAAACAAATGACCATGCAGGTTACTATCCGAATGCAAGACCTTTATATGTAAAATTGTTATTTACCGAGGAAGGAAAAATCCTCGGAGTTCAAGCAGCCGGATACGAAGGCGTAGAAAAAAGAGTTGATGTTATTGCCACAGTTATGAGATTGAACGGTAACATACAGGATTTGATAGATGCTGAACTTTCTTATGCTCCGCCGTATTCAAGTGCTAAAGATCCCGTCAATATTGCAGGTATGTCCGCTCAAAACATTCTTGACGGACTATATAAACCTGCATTTTTTGAAGATGTAAAAGATTCCCTGCTTATTGATGTCAGAGTCGAAGAAATGTTTAATACTAAAACAATAGACGGGGCAATTTCTGTTCCGGCGGTTCAGATGAGAAAAAGATTCAATGAAATTCCGCGGGATAAAAAGGTCGTGCTATTTTGTAACAGAGGCTTTACAAGCTATGTTGCAATAAGAATCCTAAACCAGCTTGGTTTCAATAATCTTTACTCATTGTGCGGAGGAATTAATCTGTATTCGGAAATACTTAAAGATAAAAAAGCAGACAGAACCGATGAAAAATTGCCTGTTTGATTTTTGTCTTTCGGGATTGGATTTCAGTAAAATATGAGTTATCATGTAATTAAAAGAGTTAATATTAAGGGACAAATGTTATGAAATCAGTTAAAGAACTTGCAACGGAAAATAAAATTCAGGAAAGATTAAAAAACAATCCTGTTTGTTTGCAGCTTGTAAATTATCTATTTGCGGATGACGAACTGCAAGAAATGCAGGATTATGCAAACAATGTATCTATAAGACGCCTCGGCTTTAACGATCACGGCCCTGTTCATATGCGGCAGGTTGTGGGTAATGCCATCAAAATGCTTAATATTCTTCATGATTCCGGAATAAAAACTTCACTCGAACAGGAAGAAGTCGGCACTTTTGAAGACAGTATGTGTGCTGTAATTCTTGCAGGTTTAATGCATGATTTGGGTATGTCAATCGGACGTCAGGCTCATGAAGAAATGTCTGTTTTGCTTGCCAAACCTATTATTGAAAGAGCCCTGCTGCATGTATTTCCGGACAACCTTCATAAACGCGTAATTATCCGCTCCGTTGCAATGGAAGCTATAATAGGTCATATGTCATCCAGAAAAATCCACTCAATCGAGGCCGGAATTCTTCTTGTTGCTGACGGCTGTGACATGACTAAAGGAAGAGCACGAATTCCTCTTTCTATAAATACAGCCCCGAAAGTCGGAGATATTCATAAATATTCTGCTAATGCCATTAATCGTATCGGGATTCACCACGGAGAAAGAAAACCTATTAAAATTGATATTGAAATGTCCGGAGATGTCGGATTTTTCCAGATTGAAGAAGTCCTGCTTACAAAAATTGACTCCAGCCCCGCAAAACAATATATTGAACTATATGCCGGTGTAACCGGTCAGGAACGCAAATGTTATCTCTAAAAATTTTTCTCTGAATTTATTTGCATATCTGAATTTAAAGTAATATAATAGTAAGGCTATGAAAAATATCAGACAAACCAAAGTAAATATCTTGAGAGACTCATGGGTAGAGATTAATATAGAAAACCTTGCACATAACGCAAAAGAATTCCGAAAACATGTTCCTGCAGACACAAAACTTCTTGCTGTCGTAAAAGCTGACGCATACGGTCACGGCTCCGTCATGCTGGCTCCTACACTTCTTGCTTCGGGCTTTGATATGCTGGGCGTTGCTTCTATTGATGAAGGTGTTGATTTAAGGAATGCCAAAATAAATTGTGACATTCTGGTTCTCGGGGCAGTTCCTGTCTGGGCAGTGGAAAGTGCAGTACAGGCAGATTTATCCATAGCTATTTTTTCTAAAGAACATCTTACTGCCTGTAAAAATGCCTTTGAAAGAACTGGGACAAAGCCAAAAGTTCACATAAAATTAGATACCGGAATGAACCGAATAGGAGTTTCATTTGAAGATGCCGTTGAGTTCATAAAGGAGGCACAAAAAGCCGATTATCTTGATTTACAGGGAATATTCACCCACTTTGCAAATGCGGAAAACCGTGAAAAAACTCAAATGCAAATTGATAAATGGAATTCCGTTCTATCGCAGATTGACACAACCGGACTGCTGCTCCATATCCAGAATACGGTCGGAACAATGTGTTATAATGTGCCGAAATCAAACATGCGTCGGGTAGGAATAGCACTATACGGGTTATTAACCGATTTACCTGATAATAATGGATTTCACCCTGATTTAAGACCGGTAATGTCATTAAAAGGACGTATAGTGAATATTCATACCGCAAAAGACGGAGAAGGTGTAAGTTATTGCCATACATATACGGCAAAAGGCAACAGAAAAATTGCAACAATTCCGATAGGTTATGCTGACGGGGTTTCAAGAGGGCTGTCAAATAAGATTTCAGGAACACTTAACGGTCAACAGGTGCCGCAGGTCGGAAACATTACCATGGATCAGATGATGTTTGATATCACAGGAGTTGATGCTCAAATCGGAGATATCATAAGCCTTATTGACGATAAAAATACAATCGACAACTGGGCACAAATTCTCGGAACAATTAATTATGAATTAACCTGCCGTTTGAAAGTAAGACTTCCAAGAGTTTACACAAGATAATACGGAGAGAACATCCATGTATGATTTAGGAATTATAGGCGGAGGACCTGCAGGATATACAGCAGCACTTCATGCAGGCACAAAAGGACAGAAAGTCATTTTGTTTGAAAAAGATAAAGTTGGCGGAACCTGTCTCAACAGAGGCTGTATTCCGACAAAAGCCATCCTGCATTCGGCAGAATTATATGAAGAAATTAAAAATTCCGAATCACTTGGAATTCATGCAGATAATGTAACTTTTGACTTTGCAGAAGTTATGGAACATAAAAATCTTGTTGTTGAAAAATTAAGAAAAGGTCTTGAACTCTCGCTCAAAAACCGTAAAGTTGAAGTTTTAAATACAGAAGCACGACTTTTATCAGAACATAAAATTGAAGCTGACGGACAGATTTTCGAATGTAAAAAAATCATTATCGCAACAGGTTCAGAACCAAAAAATTTTAATGGAATGGAACGTGACGGGATATTTGTGCTGAATTCCGATGATATATTAAATCTGTCAAAACTCCCGAAAAATATTGTTATTGTAGGCTCAGGAGCAATAGGAATTGAATGGGCGAGAATTTTTTCTGCATTTGAAACTGATGTAACAATCATTGAAGCTGCAGATTATCTTCTGCCTGCTGCCGATATTGATGTTTCAAAAAGAATTGAGCGTATTTTTAAATCCGGAAAAATTAAGATATATAAATCAAACGGTGTTGAGAAAATCAAAGATAAAAAGGTTTATCTTACAGACGGAGAAATTCTTGAGCCTGAAATGGTTCTTGTTGCAATCGGCAGAGAAGTTTGCAGAATCGACAACAGCGGTTCAGTAACATGTATAGGTGATGTCTGCGGAGAAATCCAGCTTGCCCATTACGCCTCCAAACAGGCTGTAGAATGTGTTGACGGAATAGAGTTCAATAAGGAATTTGTGCCGTTTGTAGTTTACGGGAACCCGGAAATCGCCTGGGCAGGAAAACGAGAGCAGGATTTAGAAGAAGGTACTTACAAAAAATCCGTACTTTTAATATCTGCACTCGGAAAATCGCACTGCGACAATGCAACAGAAGGTTTTATAAAAATTCTTTCTCAAAATGATGAAATTGTCGGTATTCATATAGTATCAAAAGAAGCCTCCGCAATGCTGCAGCAGGTAATTATTGCAATGCAAAACAAAATCTCCGTCAGCAAGCTGAAAGAGATTTGTTTTGCCCATCCGACATATTCGGAAGGAATATTTGAATGTCTTTTCGGCCTGTAATTACCAGCGTCCTGTAGAACCGTTATTAGAAAATCCGGTTCCGAATTTTACACCGCCGTGGTTGTAATATTTATCCTGTCGTGTCCGGAAAGTTGATTCGTGTCCGGCCTTGTATCTTTTTTCATAGGATGATTCATTCGTAACAGTTGTCTGATTTTGTTCTCTTAAATTTTGTGTTTTCATTGTTTGAACGTAGGGATCTTCACTGTAATAATTTGTATTACTTTTTCCGTACCAGTCATTATGTCCTGTTGCATCCTGCGGGGTTGTGTAAATCATCGTTCCTCCTGCAAATACAGCAGGGGCGAATGCTAATATGCAGAATAAAATTAAAATATTTTTCATAAGTTACTCCTTTTTGCTTTCGACTATACCTATATTATAATTATATTTTCAAATAAATGCAATCCTTTTGTAACGTTTAGTGTATAATTACTAATATGAAAGAACGACTTCCCGACTATTTAAAACGCCCGATAATTGATACGGACACAACAAGAAATGTAAGAAGAATTTTAAAAAACCGTTGTCTGAATACGGTTTGCGAAAATGCGAGATGTCCGAACAAAAATGAGTGTTATACAAAGAATACTGCAACCTTTCTGATTATGGGAAATATCTGTACCAGAAACTGCCGTTACTGTAATATCGGATGTGAAAAACCGCAGCCGCTTGATAAAGATGAACCTTTACACATTGCTCAAGCTGTAAAAGATTTAGGATTAAAATACGCAGTCATAACTTCTGTCACTAGAGATGACCTGCCGGATGGCGGTGCCGCTCATTTTGCACAATGTATTGAAAAAATCAGAAAACTTGCACCTGATGTAAAAATAGAAATTCTTACTCCCGATTTTAAAGGAGATAAAGATTCTCTTAATACAATAATTAATGCCCGTCCGGATGTATTTAACCACAACATAGAAACCGTCCGGTCAATTTTTAAAACCGCAAGACCTCAAGGAAATTACGACACATCGCTCGATGTGCTTAAATACATTAAAGATAACAGCAACATTGTTACAAAATCGGGTCTTATGGTCGGACTCGGCGAAACTTATGAAGATATTGAACAGACATTATCTGATTTAAAAAATTCAGGCTGTGACATTGTAACAATAGGTCAATACATTCAACCGTCTAAACAGCACCTTCCGGTTGCAAAATATTATACCCCTGAAGAATTCAAAGAACTGGAAAAACTTGCGGAAAAATGCGGAATATTTCATTATCAAATAGCCCCGCTGGTCAGAAGTTCATATCGTGCGGCGGAACTTGTTTAAGGAGTAAAAATGCAAACACTGAAAAAAACTTTCTCCAAAAATCACAACGAAATAGTCTTACTTGGTAATGATAATTTTAAAAACATTCTGGTTATCGGAGTATTCCACGGTGACGAACCGCAGGGAAAATTCTTAATAGAACAATACTTAAAAGAAAACAATGACACCCGTTTACTTTTTATACCATGCCTGAACCCTGACGGAATGGCTCAAAACACCCGTACAAATGCTAACGGCGTTGATTTAAACAGGAATTTCCCGACAAAAAACTGGGAGTTAACCGAAAAAAATGAATTTTTCGGCGGCACATGTGCCGGCTCGGAAATTGAAACCCGATTTATTATGAAAATAATTGAAAAATATAATCCACATCTTATTCTAACCCTGCATGCACCTTTTAAAGTTGTAAATTATGACGGTGACGCAGAAAAAATCAGCGAAAAGATTTCACAGATAATAAACTACCCCGTAGAACCATCAATAGGCTACCCGACACCGGGCAGTTTCGGAACATACGCAGGCATAGAAAGAAAAATTCCGACAATAACACTTGAACTTGATGAGGAATGTCCCGTAGAAAATTTAACAGAACCGGTACACAAAATTTTCAAACTTCTCGAAATGTAACAGAATGTAAATATCTCAAAACTATTATGCCTATTGAATAAATATAAGATATATAAAATTTATTTAAAATATTTAGCAATTTTAGTCTGTACAAATACTTTTTATATACATAAATTGTTTACTCTACAGACGTGAAAGGAGATAGTTAAACATATGAGTTTAAACGGGATTAATTTTGGCGACGATTACAATGATTTGAAAACTAAACTTGGTATTAAAACAGATGGTCAATCCTTACAGGACGGCAAGAAAATTTCAATATCATTCGGGAATAATGATAATAATCTAAAAGCTTTGCAGGCTCTAAAAGGGGCTCAATCCTCTGACGATATTTCAGCACTTTTGACAACAAAAAGTGAATCATCAGCAGCAGTTCAAACTACAGCAAGTACACAACCGGCAAAAACATATAAAACCGTACCGGAGATGGAAGCAGCCAGATTTGAAGAAGAAATCAAAAATCCACCGAAAGAAGAATACAGTACGGAACCTCTGACGGAACAACAAATTTCTGAATATATGCAGCTGTTTGGTAAAACCAGAGAACAAGTTCTTGCAGATCATGAAAAATCAATTAAACAGTTTAAAGAATGGAATAAAAAGTTATCTGAAACAAAAGCCAGCAACGGTATGAGTTTACCTGAAGCAAAACGTGTTTATATGGAACTTTATCACAAATACATTAAACAATGCGGAGTAAGAGTTCCATGGGTTTTACATTCTGATGCAGCAGCCAGAGAAGGTGCTCCTGACGGAGCTTTTGTAGGCGGTTTAGTAGCGGATGTTGATCCTGCTATGGTAGAATCCAAAATGACATCTGCAGAAAGAGAACAGTTCCAAAAAGCAAAGGCAGCCATCGCAGAACTTGAACAGAATTCGGAATTGATGGAAATATATAAATATTCAAGTACAGCTTCTTTAGAAAGCAAATTTAGATCAGCCCATATTGGAGAAGGCATGCAGATTGACAAATGGCAGGATACTGCTGCCAAATGGGGCGTTAACCCGGAAGATGAAATTATACGCCGGCCATGGGGCATTTAAATAATACAAAACAAAAAAGGATTATGTCATCTGACATAATCTTTTTTTAATATACAAGCAGAAACGATTTTAATTTTCTGCCTGCTCCGTCGCCTTTTTCGGAAATTACTTCATATTTGTTTTTGTAATTCATTGAGGTTGAACTTCCGCCGTCAAGTGCCATTGCCCGCTCAAACCCCAAATCTTTGCATAGTTTTTGGACTTCATACATATCCATTGGATTTTCATCCGTAATTATAAGGATATGCAAATCACCGTCTTTCAAACCGAGAATCGTTCTTGAGGTTTTGTGCAAAACTGAACTTGCTTCTCTCACCACTTCATCACCCTCTTTTACGACAAACAATTCTTCTTCCAGCCTTAAATCAGGTAAAATTAAAGGCCCGCCCTGAATAGAATGAACAACATCACAGGTAAAATCAACCTTTGCATTATGCGGAACCATTTCATAATGATATTTGTTGTTACAGTCAACAATACGGAGTTCGGTTCTGTTCAGAATTTTTGCAAGATTTTTTCTTAAAAACTGATTTGTCAACAGATTTTCATTCATAATTGGATCTTCATAAGTCTGACTGTTAATCACGATATACGAAATTGTTTTTTCATTTGACGGGTCAAAATAACCTCCGTTAATCGTGAGCTTTGCTCCGGATTGCAGATGAATTTCTCTGTTGGTTTGAAGAGTATTAGAGGCATAGACTTTAATTTTTTTCTTAATTTTGTCACCTTTCAAAACGATATGATAAATACCGTTTTCATTCTTAATATCAATATCATCCCCGAACGCATTTGCGATATTTACACTCATAACCAGAAATAACAACGTAATTAATAATTTTTTCATTTATAAATCCTTAGACTTGTAAAAACCGACAATAGCTAAAAAGAATGCCACAGGAGGCACAAGTGCCGTTACCAGAGGCGGCAAAACTCCTTTTTCCGCAAGCAAATCGAAAAAAGGAAGAGTTATATAATATACAAAAATACAACCTATAGCAATAGTAAAACCGATTAATTTCTGCTCCCTTGGTTTGCTGAAACCGAGAAGGGTTCCCATTACAGCAAGCAGAACACATACGAACGGATGGAAAAATCTTTGCAGATATTTATTCAGCATAAATCTGTATTCCTCATCAAGTCCTTCTTTTTTGAGAAGTTTCACATAATTTTTCAGGTCATAGTTTGTGATTTCACGCTCTTTTTTGGTGGAATAAGTCATAAGAATAAAGGCATTTTTTGCATCTTCTCCCTGCAAAATATCCATTCCGTCAAGTTTTAAAATATCCGTAAAAATTCCGTCAGAGGATATTTGGTAATGTGTTATATTTGACAGAGCCCATCTGTCACCGAGATATTTACCACTTTCCGCAAAATAAATGTTAGAAAGCTGGTGCACATCCGTATAATATTTTTTTGAAAAATCAAGAACTATAATATTATGCATTGTATCCATTCTGAATCTGGAAATAATAACGGCGAGTTTCGGAGTTCCATCAGATTCTTTTTGTGTATAAATATACTGGGTTGACGGATAATGGTCTTTTATGGCGTTCAATTTTGCCGCAGATATAGGAATAAGCTTGTCGCAGGTAAAAAAGCAAAGCCATGTAACAATAAGACTCAAAACGAAAACCGGTGCGAGAATTCTCCAGAAAGAAAGCCCGACAGCACGAAAAATTGTTAGTTCCGAATCTTTGCTCAATTTATCAAACGTAAAAAGTGTCCCCAGAAGCAAACCAACCGGAAAAGCTTTACCCAGAATTTTAGGCAATTCATAAAACAACACCAGAATAGCTGTTTTCACAGTATAAGAACCTTCCAGAGTCTTTTTAATCGTATTCAAAAGCATCTCCGGAGCAATCCAAACTACCGTAAACAATAAAATTGCAACAAATGTTGTTATTAAAACCTGTGTAAAAATATATCGGTCATAAATTGTTATTCGCGGAAAAATTTTCATTAGAGAGCAAAATCCTTTCCTAAATAGAATTCTTTAGCAACAGGATCAACCGCAACGTCACGGCTCTTACCCTGAATTTTAATTTTTCCGTCAAAGATTACATAGGCTCTGTCCGTGATAGAGAGGGTTGCCTTCGGGTTGTGGTCGGTAATCAAAACACCGAGCCCTTTTTCTTCGGAAATTTTCCTTATATTATCTTTAATTTCACCGATAGCGATAGGGTCAATACCGGCAAAAGGTTCGTCCAGAAGCATAAAATCAGGACTTGCCGCCAGAGCTCTTGCAATTTCAACCCTTCTTCGCTCTCCGCCGGAAAGTGAAACCGCAGCATATGAACGTAATCTCAAAATTCCGAATTCTGTTAACAATTCCTCAAGTTTCTGTTTTTTTTCATTGACGGTTAATTTATCGTTCATTTCAAGAACAAGTTTAATATTATCCTCAACCGTTAATTTTCTAAAAATTGAAGCTTCCTGCGGAAGATAACCGATACCGAGCCTGGCTCTTTCATTCATAGGCATGGCTGAAATATCTCTGTCATCAAGAAAAATATGACCTTTATTCGGTTTAATAAGCCCGACAACCATATAGAAAGTTGTGGTTTTACCGGCTCCGTTCGGACCGAGAAGACAAACGACCTCTCCTTTATTAACATTAAAAGATACGTCATTTACAACACTTCTGTCACCGTATATTTTTACAAGATTTTTTGCCTCAATTCTCATACAATCCCCTTTTCAACGTAATAGTATTTTACTTGAAAAAAAAATAAATAACAATATAAAATTTACGGGACTTATATAGCAAATTCCACTCATAATGACTAAAATTGTCACTCTGAAATTGTTTCAGGGTCTTGCCGGTGGTAAGATGTTGAAACACATGGCAGGGGCATAAAATCACGTTTGACTTCTGCTCAACGGATTTTGCAGCCGGTTCAAAATGACATTTTCTTTATCTCTTAATAATCCAAAATTTACAGTTAAGCTAAAAACTACAAACTGTCTTGTGGCAGTAAATCTGTCTTAAATATTCCTTGCGGTTAAATTAATCATACCTGAGTGCAACTTTTAAGCAGTTGTCTTTTTTATTCTCAAAAATATCATAACCTTTCAGGATTTCATTAAAAGGAAGAGTATGGGTAATTAAGAAATTTGTTGAAATTTTACCTTCGGATATCAACTGCAGCAATTTTTCACAGTGTACAGCGTCAACGCCTCCGGTTTTAAATATCAAATTTTTGCCGTACATATCAGGCAGCGGCAGAATTTGCGGATTCTCATACATCGCAACGATTGCAACAACGGAATTCGGGCGGGCGATTTGCCATGCTGTTTCAAACGATTTTTCATTGCCTGCGGCTTCGATAACCCCGTCGGCTCCATGATTCTTCGTAATACTTTTCACTGCGGCATTAACATCTTCTTTCTGCGGATTAATAAAATAATCTGCAAGATTATTTTTTCTTGCAACTTCGAGCCGTGAGTCATCAATATCAATCGCAATAATTTTTCCTGCAGAAAAAGTTTTTGCACATGCCATAGAACATAATCCGACAGGCCCCGAGCCGATTACGGCAACAGTATCACCGGCTTTGATTTCACAGAGTTCTGCACCGAAATATCCGCTGGAGAGAATATCCCCGACAAAAAGAGCATCTTCATAGCTCACATTGTACGGAAGTTTCGTAAGCCCTGTATCACCAAAAGGAACTCTAACATATTCCGCCTGACATCCGTCTATTCTGCAGCCAAGTTCCCAGCCGCCTTTTTCACAGTTGTTTATAAATCCTTTTTTGCAGAAAAAACATTCTCCGCAGAAAGTAATACAATTTGCGGCAACCCTGTCGCCCTTTTTTAGATTTGTTATTTCAGAACCAGTTTCAACAACTTCGCCCACAAATTCGTGTCCGAGGGCTGTTTTCGGAATTGCACGCGGTACAAAACCTTTTGTTATATGGATATCACTTGTGCAAATTGATGACAGTGTAACTTTTACTATTACATCCCTGTTTTCAATAATTTTCGGCACAGGTCTTTCCGTAATTTCAAGATTTCCTGTTTCGTTCAGGATTAATGCTTTCATATATATCTCCCAGCAATTTTTACTGCTTTAGTATAACATAAATTTCTTAATTCTAAACTTTTGTGCGATTAATTAAAAATAAAAAAGATTGATAATGATTATGTTACCAGTAAGAAAGGGAAGATTATGGAAAAAGAAAAAGAAACATTAAAAGATAAGGCCAAAGATGCCGGTGAAAAGCTCAAAGCAAAAGCCGAAGATGTAAAAGAAAATCTTAAAGAAGGTGTCAAAGACGTTAAAGAAAAAGCACATGAAACAAAAGAACACCTGAAAGAGAAAGCCGGTGAAATAAAAGAAAAAATGGCCGAAAAAAGGGGAGAAAAAGAACATAAGAAAACAGCATAAAACTGCCCGCAATTAAAACAAATAAGACGGCAAGATAATAAAATTATTTTAATTATCTTGCCGTCTTATTCTATTATATAGCCGAACCGGATATTTCAAAACTTATTTATACATAATAAACTGCAGTTTGAAGAAAAAACAAGAAAGGATTTATATGAAAAAAAGCTTTTATATTGCCGCAGTGGCAGTTTTAGCCTTTACGGCAGGATATTCTGTAAATAATTGTGCAATATCAGATACAGCCCCAAAAGTTGCAGTAGTCGATACTTCAGAACTCATAACAAATTCCGCATCAGTTAAAGCCCTTAAAGCAGAGCAGGACAAGAAAGTCAGTGAAATGCAAAAAACTCTGGAAAAAGCAAGAGCCGACATTGCAAAAGAATCTGATCCAGCAAAAATTGCTGAATTGCAGGAAAAATACAGAAAACAGATTAATGATCAGAAACTTGCACTGGATAATGACTATAATTCACGCATGACAAAGATTGATACTGATATAAAAGGCGTGATTGCAGAAAAGGCGAAATCTATGAATTATGATTTGGTTTTACCGAAAAATATTGTATTATTCGGAGGGGATGATATAACAGGTGTGATTGCAAAAGACATAAAATAACAAAATAAATTTCAAAAGCTCCTTATAACTTTATAAGGAGCTTTTAAGTATTAATTGTTGAGTAAAATTTATACATAAGTCTGGCAGTATTTTCATCCTGCAGTGCATTTATTAATTCCAAACGGATTTCTTCATAAGGTTTAAAGTGATTAAATAAGTAAAGTTCGTAAACTTCTTTATTAAGTGCTCCGGCAATTTTTGCAATATTTTCCGGAGTTGGATAATTTTTGCCTTTTTCAATATGGCTGAT
>JADIND010000115.1 GCA_017694215.1 Candidatus Scatousia excrementipullorum
GAATTTTACCTGAAGCATCCATCAGGTCAATAAACATACCGGTGTTTCTTATAGCCATAACACGGCCGGCAACTGAATAAACATCTTCAGTTTCTTCACCGGCGGCTAAATCTTTGTATTTTTCCTGCAAATCAGCTGCATCCGCATTTTTATCAAAAACGTAAGGATACGGATTAACGCCTTTGTCTGCCAGATCCGTCAATTTTTGGATTCTTGTTTGTCTTATCTGATCAATAGCCGAATTAGGCTCATGAACTGTTTGTTGTGTCATAATTTATACTTCCTCTTTTTTAGTGTAACTCTTAATTTTATAATAACACAAACAAAACAATTATTTTAATTTTGACAATATTTAAGTAATTTACTGCAATAATTAAAGTAATAAAAAAGGGGCTTTTTAAAAAGCCCCTTTTTAGTTATGAATTAATCATACGTTTTAACTCTTCCGGTCTGGATGTCTTGGAAAGAGCATCTTCCAGAGAAATAAGTTTTTTCTTATATAAATCAGCCAGAGCCATTTCAAGTGTCTGCATGCCCATACCCTGATTCATCTGAATTGTAGAATAAATCTGAGCTGCTTTTGCTTCTCGAATAAGGTTGGCAATCGCAGGGGTAACAAGCATAATTTCCTGTGCCATAACACGACCTTTTTTAGTCCCGTCAGGCTGAAGTTTTGGCAGAAGTGTCTGTGAAAATACAGCCTGCAGAGAGTTTGCAAGCTGAACACGAATCTGCTGCTGCTGACCTTCAGGGAATACGTCGATGATACGGTCAACCGTTTGAGAAGCAGAAGATGTGTGCAGGGTTCCGAAAACCAAGTGGCCTGTTTCTGCTGCGGTCAAAGCAAGAGCAATGGTTTCATGGTCACGCATCTCACCTACCAGAATGATATCAGGGTCTTCACGAAGTGCGGATTTAAGAGCATTTGCAAAAGATCTTGTATCCATACCCAATTCACGCTGGTGAACAATACTTGTTTTTGAAGAGTGAACAAATTCGATAGGGTCTTCGATTGTCAGAATATGTTCAGGTCTTGTTGAATTGATATAGTCAACCATAGCAGCAAGGGTCGTTGATTTACCTGAACCGGTAGGTCCTGTTACAAGAATCAAACCTCTTGGTTTTTCTGCAGTGGTTCTAACAATTTCCGGAAGTCCGAGCTGATCAAATGTCGGTACTTTTGAGGTAATGGTACGAAATGCTGCCGCATAATTACCTTTGTCTTTATAAAAGTTAACCCTGAAACGGCTTAAACCTTCAATACCATAGGAAAAGTCCAGTTCCCATTCCTGTTCAAGACGTCTTCTCTGCTCGTTTGAAAGCATCGGGAAAAGAAGGTTTTCAACATCATCCGGACTGAGAGGAGGATAATCCATTCTTTTTAATTTACCGTCAATACGAATTGCCGGCGGAAGATTGCTTGATATGTGCAGGTCGGAACCGCCGTCTTTTACCAATTTTTCCAATAATTCTGATATTTCTACTACCATTTATTTAACCACCTTTTCGATTTTACTAATCAGAAAAATTCATAAACGAATCAGTTTCTTTCATAGCGGATTCTAATAAACTATAAGTCATATAAGCCCCCAGAGCAACTGCTTTCGGATCAAGGTCGGTATTATTTGCCGCCTCAATTATGGCAGTATTGATTTCCGGATTTTCGTCTTTGATGTAGTGAATCATCTGCTTACGCCATGCAGGCATATCCTTGAAAATCTCGGAAAAAGTCTCTGCTGCAATCTCTTCTGTTATAATTGGTAGCATAACAAACCTCTGGCTTCTTATTATACAATTCTAATTATACAGATATATATCACTTTCTGCAATACCCGTCGGAAAAATCATTTGTTTGAAGTATAATTTTTATATGAAACTTTTAAATTTAAAACTGACCGATTACAGGAACTGCAAGGAAGTTGAACTTGCCCTTGATTCAAATAAAGTTTTGATAATAGGGAAAAACGCTCAGGGAAAAACAAATATTTTGGAAAGTATTTATGTACTTTCAACTTTAAAAAGCCCCAGAACGTCTAATAGTATTGAACTTATCAATTTTTATGCAGATAAATTTTCACTCGAATCTGATTTGGTAAAAGCAGATACTGAAATTTCTCTGCAATATATTTACACAAAAGAAAAAACAAAAGAATACAGAATAAACGGAGTAAAAAGCCGCCCTAAAGATTTCAAAGCTGTTTTAAAAACGGTGTTGTTTTCGACAACGGACTTACTTCTTTTGAGAGGCAATCCTTCAGACAGAAGAGATTGGCTGGATAGGGCGATTTCTCAGGTTTACCCTGCATACGACGACAGGCTTTCAAAATACGACAAAATCCGCATACAAAAAAACAATTTTCTGAAAGAACTTGTAAAAGGTATCCAGTTAGACGAAACATTACTGGAAGTTTATAACGAGCAGCTTGCAATTACCGGAAGCAACATTATTTTCTTACGCAAAAAATTCTTAAAAGAAATTGAAAGAATTGCAAAAGAAAAGCACAGAATTATAAGTGAAACAGAGGAACTTAAAATATCCTAC
>JADIND010000116.1 GCA_017694215.1 Candidatus Scatousia excrementipullorum
ATCAAATTTATTTGCCTCTTTTGTTAAATTAATACATAGCTTTCGTTCTCGAGCAATTCGCTCACGATATTTACGAAATTTATAAGTACCCTGTAGTGCCAAATATATTGAGGACAATCTCTGTTGTCCGTCTAATACGCCGTAATAACCTTCCTTATTTTCTAATTGAGGAAATGGAGCTAGTTCATTGTGTTTATTTGAGTCTTCATCGTAATGAGTTAAAAATTTATAGAAAGAATATTCATGAATATTTTCTGCATCAGCGAGATTCCAAAACAAAAAAGTACCTATCGGATATCCTCGCAAAATTGAATCAAATAGTTTTATAATTTGATCTGCTTTCCAAACAAATTTTCGCTGAAGTGCAGGTAAATACATTTTACCATTATCAATCCTTTGAATAGTTTCTTTTATTGTCCAATCAGTATATCCACTCATAAATGCTCCTTTACAATAACAATATATTATCATAAAAAATTATACTTTATTGCTATATCAGATATGGACATATTAAATTAAATATGTATCAACTCATAAATTAGGTTCAGCTGATCTTCAAAATTTGGGTTGAGTTCTTTCCATAAAAATACGGCGAGATGGTGGTCAAGATATTTTCGCATACTTGCCATAAATTTTTTGCGGTAAAGAATGTTATACAATCTGCGTGCTTCTTTTACTTCATCAGGCTGTTGGCGTCGTTGCGACAACTTTGATTTTAGTGGTTTTTGAGTGATAAAAACTTTGTCACCATAACAATAAATGCATATTGGAACATCGTTCAAAAAAATCCTGACTTGCGGGATTTGTGGGTCAGAGTCAAAATGTGCCGATAGTTTCTGAAACTGTTGATCATAAATTTTAGCTCGTATGTACTGATAAAAAGTTTCTGTTGTTGTGTTTCCCAGATTTGCTATTTTTGCGGTTTGAGAAGCCGGTATTCCAAAACAGAAGCATTTATAAATAATTTCAATTTGTTCGGTTGTCGCTAAATTATAGACTTTAGGCAGTCTGTTCAAATTCCTGCGGACTTCAGGCTCTTCGCTTTTATTATCCGGCATGAAATATTTAGGGAAGATTCCCATCATACCTTCTGTTTGATACTTTTTACGTTTAGAATGAAACGCAGCATAAGAAACTTTTAGCTTTGGATTCTTGAGAGGAATTAATTCCAAAAAGCTCCGCAGTTCTCTGCAATTCATACCTTCTGTTAGTTTAAAAAGTTTCAGGTACCTATAAATAAATTCCTTACCCCTGTCTGAAGCCACAACATACAAACGTTCTTCCTCTTTATTGTGGAAAAGTTTTTTGACTTCTTTATCCATCGCACGCCGTTCGGAATCTTCTAAAAAATCGTAGAGTTTAAGAGACGAGCGTTTAATCAAATACTTTCCCTCTAAATCAGGTTTTTTATTTGGTTTAACAATGTAATTCCCTTTTAAGCAGTTTCTTTTAACGGTTTCTTCTTGAATATTTAAAAGCCGAGCAACTTCGGGTATTGTTAGCCAAATATCTGAATCGCTGCTTTGGCTTGCGGGGAGAGGTTTATTCACGCGCTTTTTGAAATTTGTATATAGATATTCTGTATTTGATATCTTTTTAATTTGGCTTAAAAGCTCTAAATCCTTGAGTGCTTTTTGAATTGTTTTTTCGTTTTCTTCAAGCATTGGCAGAATGTCAGGCAGAGTAAACTTGTTAAGACCCTTTGCTATTTTAAGAATTTTCATTTGTAAGTTCAATTTCTTCTGCGTCAGCATCGTCATTTTTTAGTACCTCCTTCAAAGTTATTTCGTCAATTTCTTTTATTCCGTTTGATTTTGCGACTTGTTCCGCTTTACTGATAGTTTTTACCAATTGCCTGAATCGATTTGTGCGAGTGTATAAAAGCTTTTTGGCACAATCCGTAAACGGAACTTCTGATAATTGGTCGATTATTGAAGTTATATCTTGTTTTGAGAACGGCTCAAATTTTATAATTTCCAATAATCTATCGTATAAATGTTTATGCCGTTGAAGTCTTTTATTTGCCGTACCCATACCAACCAAAACAATAGGGACATTCGTTTTGTCGTGAATGTCCCTTAATGTTTCAACTGCCCGAGAATCAATCGTCAAATAGTCAGTTTCATCGACAATAATGGTTCTTGGGGTTTTGATTAATTGCGATACAACTTGATTGAAGATATCGGAAAATTTATTGTATGGAATCTCTCCTAATTCTTCAACCATTTCTTCCAGTAACCACCTCGCGGACATAAGGTTGGCACTTCTGATTAATATTGCATCATTTTGTGCCGCCCACCAAGTGATTGCATAAGTCTTGCCAAGTCCCGGTTCGCCATAAACAAGTCCCATTCCGGGGACCCCGTCTTCTCTTTCACGCAGGCGGTTCATCATCGAGATTAGTTGTTTTACATTCTTTGTTTTTACGAAAACCTTTTTCATTACTGCTCCTTTCCGTATATTTCTTTGTATTCGTCTGATTTTATGTAGTTTGTTAGCCAAGTTCTGTCCTCTTGGCAGATGCAGCCATTCTGCATATGCCATTCATATCTTTCATAGGCACTTTTAAATATTGGTCTTGCAACAATTGAAGTTTTAACTTTTGGTTCAAAATCCTGTTTTTGTTTTGGTTCAGGCTGAACCGTTATCTCTTTAATCGGCTTGGGTTCAGGCAAGCGGACATTTTGCATCAATTCTTTTTCTAGATAATCCATATCTTCTAAATTGAAATGCTCTCGAACCGCTTTAATCGTTTTTCTTCGAAGCTTTTGCTGTTTTTCAATCTTTTGCTTGTAGTCCTCGATATCTTTAATATCGCCCATTTGATAAGCAAGCGGATGAGTTTCGGTTATGCGGTTTGCCTTACAGATAAACTCACCCTTCATCGAATAAACCTTGATATAAGAAAGGTCAAACAGACTGTACTTTATGACGGTTTTCTCTTTGATACCATAAAGTGCCTCGTCAAAATAATCCGCTTTCAAAAACCTGATTCCGTTCCTGCCAATACTCTTGATTTCTTGTGCCATCATTAAATCGTCAAGCGAGTTTTCGTCAATATTTTGTTTTTCAATTTCATTTAAAACTTCTTGAATAGTTTTATCTTTAGCGTTCGGACAAGGTTGCGAATGTTTAAATTCAAGCCATTTTTCAATCATTTTAAGCGCTTGTTCAATGGTTGGAGTAAAACTGTATTTTTCATGGATATTTTTGTGTAGCTTTTCATTTCGCATTAAATATGCCGGCTTATTTTCAATACTTGTCCCGATATAGCTTGGAATCAGCTTTTCAAAACTTTCCTGAAAATCCAAAAAGAAACGCTCGATGACTTTTGCTCGAGCGTTGTATGGAGTAGCATAGACAGGCTTTATTCCGAGTTTATTGTAGACTCCTGTAAACCCTAATTCCTCAAACTTTTTATCCCCATTGAAGAATTTGCTTTTAAATGCTCTGCCGTTATCTTGGTAAACATATTCAGGAATATGGTCCATTTTTAAAATCGCATTACGCAGAGCCGATGCGATATTTTGCGTACATTCTTCAAGCATAATGTCGTAGCCTACAAGACCGCCCGATTTCCAATCTAAAAAGCCGAGCAGAGTTGCTCGGCAGGGTTTACCTGTGAACGGGTTTATTACTTGAAAATTTAGCGTATGCCCGTCTGCGACAAGCACTTGCCCTGCTTTTAAAAGTGCTGCGTTTCTAACTATGAACGGACTTACTTTATCCTTTAATGCTTTTTCACCGTCACGTGCAAGTGTCCATTTGTCAAAATTGTTATCTCGAAACCATTCCGCATACCGTCTGAATGTAATATCTTTAGGTAAAATCTCCTGACCGCGTTCTTTTAATATATGTTTGGTTAAGGAAATTGCTTTACCAATTGAAAATGCACTAGGCGACAGCAAAATTTGTATAAATATTTTAATCTGCTCCTCGTTTAAAGTTGTTCTATATTCTTTTCTTGTTGAATATTTATATTGTCCGACTAATGCCGTCCAATCTTTGTTATAATCTAATAACGCTCGCCAGCGATAAAGTGAACCGATTGAAACTTTGCCCAAGATTTTAAAAATCTCTTCTTGGAACATCCCTGTATTATATAATTGCAAGAATTCCTTATCGGGTATGTTGCCACCTGTTTTCAACTTGTCCCTTTTATATTCTTTTCTAAAATTAAGCCACACATAAATCAGGTCGTACTTTGCGAGTGCAATTTTCCTTTGATTTTCGGATATCAGTTTTTCTTGTTTGATATTGAGGTTTGATAGTTCAATAACCTCGTTCTCACAAGTTTTATAATCATCATAATATTCCTGAAAATATTTGAGCTGAAGTTCGTCTTCAAGCGTTGATAATTTAATTTTGTATGTTTTACCGCCTCTGATATTTTCTACTTTGTATTCATATTTATTCTGATTAAGTGCAAGCCGAACTGCTCTGCGGGTAATGTTTTTGAGTCTTGCGAGATTTTCAACATCAATCCAAATATCATTATTATTAATGTCTGCCATACTGTATCCTTATTTATTATTGAAGCTACTGTATGTTAGACTGGTTTCTCTCAAATTGGAAGTGTTTGAGAGGGAAATGTGTTGTTTTGTGTCCCATTATATCTGAATTTTAAGCAGAAATTTTTATAAAACACCCATAAAACTATTTTAAAACGCAATTTAAACAATGTTTGAATTCAATATTTTGGAAAAATCTGCAATTTTCTCTCAATTCTACTTCCAGCTTTGAGGGGTAAAATTAATCCGATATTTTTTACACTTAGTTTTAGAAAACTCCTTTATAAGTTTTGGAATTTATTTCGATAAAATATTTCTAAAATAAAGTCAGGGAAGCGATTTCCCACTAAATTGAATTGGATTATTGCTTCACACTCCGTAGTCGCTCATTTTATTTTGCTTTGCAAAATTACATTCGCGATACTCCGTGTTACTTCGGCGTTTCGTTCGCTTTCGCTCACTTCAGCCTACGCAAAATCCAACTTCCGACTTAGGGGTAAATATCGTAGAATTATGCAAAATAATTAAAATTCTAAAACGCACATATTTTGGGGTTCTTCCGAGTTTTGTATATTTTGGGAGTGTCAAATTCCCTCAAATGTCCGATTTTAGTCAATCGCCAGAACTCAAATATATTAGGGAAACTCGGTGATTTTGTAAAATTTTATGGAAAGATACCGGACATTTTAGTCCTAATAACCGGACATTTCGGACTTTTCAAAACCCCGACTCTCAGACTTGGGGAAGCGGGTACAATTCAAACACAAAGCCAGACATGGCGATTAAGAAAAGCAAAAATCAATTTCAAAAGTGTCCGAAAAACCATAATGACAGCATTTACAGAAGTCTAATAAAGAGTTCGAACGTTCAAAAAAGGTCTTAGTAATTTTAAGCATTTCTTGCTCTTCAAGAATTAATGTTCTGCGTTCAGTTTCCCATTCTTGTATATTTGATTTGAGTATGGTTTGACAGACATTGCAGGAATTTAATTTTTTTGAACTAATAGGGGTGTGTTTCAAATATATCTTGATTTTTTTAGTCGGAAATCGCTAAAAATGAAATTCCTGAACTGGCAAAAAGTCCGATTACTGTCCGTCAATGTCTAAAACAAGACAGTGTCTCAAAACCTTAAATGGCGGGAATTTAGACACAGTTCAGGAATTTTGGGACAGTTCAGGAATTTTGGGACAGTTCAGGAATTTTGG
>JADIND010000011.1 GCA_017694215.1 Candidatus Scatousia excrementipullorum
CCCCCCCCCGCAAAAGCCTTGCTATACTTAAACTTTGCACTGTTTCTCTCCTTTTTATATTGCCAACGCTTTCATTTTACTAAATAAAGCCTTAAATTTCAACTTTGTTTTATTTTGCTTAATTCTTCTTTTAAGTCCTGAACCTCATATTTCAGACGGTTGAGTTCACATTTTACAGGATCAGGAATTCTGTTATGCATAAGAACACCATTTTCATCTTTAATTTTCCTTCTTACAACACGCCCGGGGACTCCAACGACCGTGGAATATTCCGGAACATCTTCCACAACGACAGAACCGGCTCCTACTCTAACATAATCTCCGAGGGTAATATTGCCTAAAACCTTTGCACCAGCACCGACAATAACACCATGACCAAGCGTAGGATGGCGTTTCCCGTGTTCCTTACCGGTTCCGCCAAGCGTCACCTGCTGGTATATTAATACATCATCTCCGATTACGGTTGTTGCACCGATTACAACCCCTTCACCGTGGTCAATAAAAAATCTTCTGCCAATTTTTGCAGCGGGATGAATTTCAATCCCTGTGATAATTCTTGTTATATAAGAAATGATACGCGGAATCAGCGGAATATGCCATTTGTATAATCTGTGGGCAAATCTGTATGCAATCAGAGCGTGAAGCCCCGGATAACATAATATAACCTCTAACAAATTTTCCGCAGCAGGGTCTTTGTCATAGATTACCTGAATATCCTCTTTTACTTTTGTTATTCCGCGTTTTAAAATTTTAAACATTCTATTTTACCAGTTTAGCAAACTTTCTTTTTCCTGCCTGCAATACTACATCTTCCGTAAAGTTAAGAGTATAAGCCATATCGGTAATTTTTTCGCCGTCAAGTTTTACTCCGCCGCCCTGAATAAGACGTTTAGCTTCACCTTTACTCTGAACAAATTTAAGTTCTACAAGCACATCAAGAATACCTTTTCCATTCATGCCGGAAACTTCTTCAATATCATCAGGAATTCCCTTATTTGATACTATATTTATAAAAGCCTCCTGTCCTCTTTTTGCACCGTCTTCTCCATGGTATTCAGCAGTAATCGTGTACGCAAGTTTCATTTTGATATCACGCGGATTGACCGAACCTTCAGCAAGCTGCTTATCAATAGTTTCAAGTTCTTCTTTTGTTGCATCTGTCAGCAAACTGAAATAACGTGAAATCATGTGGTCAGGAATACTCATTAATTTTCCGAACATATCAAATTCTGAATCAGTTAACGAAATACAATGTTCAGGATAAGTTTTTGACATTTTAACAACGCCGTCTGTACCTTCCAATAAAGGCAGAAGCATTACAAGCTGCGGATACTTCTTACCGTAAGCGGCCTGAATATCACGTCCGAGAAGCGTGTTAAATCTCTGGTCAGTTCCGCCGAGTTCTATATCTGAATCAATTTCAACAGAATCATATGCCTGCATTAAAGGATAGAAAAATTCATGGATTGCAATAGGCTTGCCTTCTGCATATCTTTTGGCAAAATCATCACGTGTCATCATCTGAGCAACAGTAACCTGCGAGGCTAGTTTCAATAAATCAATAAAACTCATTTTATGCAGCCAATCAGCATTATTGGTGACTTCTGCTTTTGAAACATCAAGAACTTTTGACATCTGCTCAAAATAAGACTTAGCGTTTTCTTCAACCTGCTCTTTTGTTAATGCAGGTCTGGTTTCGGATTTTCCGGAAGGATCGCCGACCATTGCAGTCGCACCTCCGACAATCAAGACTATCTTATGCCCGAGATTTTGAAATTCTCTTAATTTCCTCATAACTACAGTGTGACCCAGATGTAAGTCCGGACGTGTAGGATCCATACCCAGTTTTACTCTTAACGGAGTATTTGTATCATGTGAATGCTGCAATTTCACAGCTAATTCTTCAATTCCGCCCGGTAATACTTCCGCATTTCTCGTCAAATGTTTTGCCTGTTCCAAAAATTCCTGTCTGATTTCAACCATATTTTCTCTCCTTTTCAGTATTTATAATTGTATCAAAAACAAAATTTCTTTACAAAATAGCAAAAAAATCTTATTTTATGTTTTGATAACAAAAAGCAGCGGAGAAAAATATTATAAAAATATCATTTACCGGTATAAGAAATGCAAGCTATATATACGATTCCGATAAACAAAAGGGTATAAAAGCCTCTTACCTGAATACTCAACTTAAAGATGACGAATATGGCAATGACCTTACGGAATACAAAAAATTAATCAGTAAACACAGTGCATTTCAAAACCCTTACTACTCAAACTTTATTAATATAGCCAGCATAAATCACAAAGGAACTAATGTAACTGTACTTAACGGAGTTATTATTCCTGAAAATGATAATTTTCTTCCATTATTTGAATTTATAGCAAAACTTACAAAAAAAATTTCCGAAATGCCTGAAAAAGATATTATCCATGATGCAGGATATTTAAAAAATGATTATTCCGACTTGGGATTGCTATTAAACAGAAGAGTTTCAACATCATTACAGCCATATGATAAAGATTGGAAAGAAAAAATTCATAATCCGGCTAGCAGAAAAAAATGTGCAGGAAAAATTTTCAAAGGAATAGAAGCAGAAATGTTTGAATATTTTGCATAAGTTATAAAATATAAAAAGGCTGTTTTATTTTATAAACAGCCTTTTCTTTAATCTGTGTTATTGAAGAGAATTCAATTCCGCTCTCAATTCAGAAATTTCAGCCTGAAACTTTTCTAGATACGGAACTCCGTCATCATCAGTTCCGCCTTCACGCAAAGCTCTAATGCATTTCAAATCTAAAGCATTTAATTCTTCTTTTATTTCGGAAATTCTTGTGCCTTTCACTTTTGCCGCGGCAGCAGCAAGATATTCTTCAGTATTTGAAATATCAACCAGCAAGCCGTCAGAGATTGCATATTTATCTCTGTTTTCTTCAAAAGTTGCAACATCCACTCCGGAAAGCTCTTTTGCTTCAGCAGGATACTCCCAGGCACGGTTTACATTATCACCGTATTCGTATAAATTATTATTTTTAATTACATAAAACATTATTCTTCTCCTTTCATCGGAATAAATGACAACCTGCAGTTTCCGCTCGATATTTTGTAAACCGAGCCTTTAGCAACGGGCATACATAGAGCTGACCAGCCTATATGCCCCTGTTGATGATAACCTATTGTATAAGATTTATTATCAATATACAGATATTTATACTGGTTCTGCTGAGTTTCAGCAAAAGCAAAGGCATAACCGTTTACTGTTGCGGTGTAGTTTGTATTGGCTGATTTTGATACAGTATTTGCATAATCAGGCATTCCCATATTTATTATGGCAAAAATATCGTTTTGCTTTAAAAGTCCTGTCGGATTAACTATTTTAAGATTTGCAACTGTTTCTTCTGTATTTTCAAAAGTCGCAATAACAATTCCCTGAAACTCTTGCCAGCTATCCAAATCATCATCATACATGTAATTTTTATTTTCAGTGATGTTATACCAGATACCGCCGGAATAAACCGGAGTAAGATTAGAATACTGAAAAACCGGTGCTATACCGATATCACCGTCAGACACATATACACAGTTAACCGTAGAATTTTTTGAGGTTGTAAGAACAGTATCAGATTCAACGGTATATTCAATACTTTTTAAGGTTCCGTCAGAATTTCTTCCGTTAGGAATGAGAACTTTTAAACCTGATTTTACAGTAATAGTATTCCCCGTAAAAGTGACAACACCATTCGGAGCCTCGACAACACAGTTTGAAATAAGGGTTGTATTTTCAAGATTAATCCCTGCTCTGTCGGAATTCACTCCGGAAAGAGTTTCTTCAATCTTTGAATCCGTATATTCTTTATTTTCGGTAATCTGGTTTGCGAGTGCAATAAAGTTTGCATTGACTTCCTGAGCCTTTGCCTTTGTCCCGGGAATAAACGAATACGGAATAATAGAATTTGTCATACGTTTCCTTCCTATATAAAGTAAACTATGACAAATAAGGCGTATAAGATATTATACAATGAAATTTCAAAAACCGTCAAGCAAACCTGTTATGCAATTATTTTAAATACTATTGCGGTCACCGCCCCGTAATCACACTGCCGCCGCACCATGTCATCCTGAAAGCGTAGAAAAATTAGTTGAGCCTTTTCTGGCGAAACTTTATTTTTCAAGTAATGTAGGTTTTGGTAATCTCTGATTACCGAAACATTTTTGTTGTGGTAAATTAAAATTTACCACAACCTACTGTTCTTTTTTATCCAGTCCGCCCCCTCACCCTAACCCTCTCCCCTCGGGCGAGGGAATATAATGCCTCCCTTATGAAGGGAGGTGGCACGGAGTGCCGGAGGGTTTTAAGGAAGGTGCGGAAACCTTGGTTTCTGCTAACTCGTTTCTTTTGGTCGCGTGTTTTCTTTTCTTTCGTCTATTTCTTTATCTTCTTGGTTGTCGGCATTAAACGGGTCTTCACCAATGCTCCGCCGGCACATTGCCGCCGTGTGCTTGGCTACACCCTCTGCCGGCAATCCGCTTTTTCATCGCAAAAAAAAGAAAAGAAACAGACATTAAATAATGTATTTATTGATGAGAAAATCCCCCTTCTCTTCCCCCTTTAAAAAAGGGGGCCAGGACTTTGTTATACTTATAAGTTTTTTATTATGTTCATTTCTTTCTTTTCTATTACGATGAGAAAGGAAAGAAATGAACCAAAGAAAGAAAAGCACGTTGAATTACAGCAATGCTTCGCATTGCAAGACCAAATGAATGACGTGAAAATTTTCTAAGATCCTGAAACCAGTTCAGGATGACAGAAAAATTTCACCTTTCAGCTCCGCTATTGTGCTTACGCACACGCTCCGCCATTAAAAGTAGGTTGTGGTAAATTTTAATTTACCACAACAAAAAGGTTTCGGTAATCAAGATTACCAAAACCTACATTACTCTCATCCTATACAGGAAAGAGATTCTGAACAGTGACAAATTTCGTGAGCCAGAGCTGTTAACGTTTCAGAATGACATGAAAAAAAACTCACCCTAATCCTCTCCCCAAAAAGGGGCGGGGGAATGTTATGTCGACCTTTTAGGTGAGGCGGCACTTAGTGCCGGAGGGTTTTAACACCCCTGACTCTTCACTTAATTTGATAGTCTTCCATAGAGTCGCCGCCAAATTTTAATAGGATTTCATTTGCCAGTACACATGCAAGCCTTGCTTCTGCCACAACAGCACAGGCTTCCGCCGCACAGGTATCCGAACGCTCAAAGTGTGCTTCTGCAGGTTGTTGCGTCATGCAATCTATTGATTGCAGAGGCTTTTTGAGTGTCGGTATAGGTTTCATTACAGCTGTAACGGTTATATCTTCGCCGTTGGTCATTCCGCCTTCAATTCCGCCTGCATTGTTGGTTTTACGGATTACTTTTCCGTCTTCGCAGAATATTTCATCATGAAATTCGCTGCCTCTCATTTTGTACGCATTTTCTCCGCTGCCTATGGATACTGATTTTACTGCCGGAATACTCATTATTGCCTGTGCAATCCTTCCGTCAATCTTTCTGTCCCAGTGAACATATGAGCCTAAGCCTACCGGAATATTTTTGTAGGTGATTTCAAATTTTCCGCCGATTGTGTCACCGTCCTCTTTTGCTTTGTCAATTTCCGCGTGCATTTCTTCTTCCGTTATTCCGTATCCGATTTGTATAATTTTTGAGCTGCCTTCTATGCCGAAATTTTTCAAAAATAATTTTGCAACAGCCCCAACCGCAACTTCGATTGCTGTTTTTCTCGCACTGGAACGTTCAAGAATATTTCTTAAATCTTTCTGACGGTATTTAATACTGCCTGCATAATCCGCATGCCCCGGGCGGAATGTTGTAAAGGATTTTTCGGAATTTATGTCGTCAGGATTCGTGCTTAGAATTTTTTGCCAGTTTTCGAAATCACGGTTTTTTATAACAAGTGTTACCGGAGCCCCCGTAGTTTTGCCGAATCTCACGCCCGAAAGTATTTCTACGGTATCATTTTCAATCTGCATTCTGGCTCCTCTGCCGTAGCCGCTTTGCCTTCTTCTCAATTCGGAATTTATGAAATCCGTGTCGATTTCCATATTTGCAGGCAACCCCTCTATTATTGCAGTTAAACATTTACCGTGGCTTTCGCCTGATGTTAAAAACCTGAATTTTTCCATAAATTCCCCTTTTTAATTTTTAAAATACCAGATGAGTTTCAATTTTATTTAAAATAAAGTTTAATCTTTCTTGATTGTGTTTGTACCACCAGCCGATTAAAACTTCAAAAGCTGTTGCCTGCCGGTATTCACTTTGGATTTGCCTTCTGCCGACAGGGATTGGAAGATTTCGCCCGCGTCTTGCAAGTTCCTGCTCTTGCTCTGTCAATTCTTCTTCTAGATGATGTAAAAGTTCTGCCTGAAATGATGCTTTTACTTTGCCGGTAGTAATTTTATGCAATTTTTGTGCATTATTTGTAATCTTAACCGTTTTTTCCCTTATATAAAGTTCCCATACGGCATCTCCAAGATAGGCATAATTTTTTAAGTTCATTTCTTCCATAGCTAAAATTTACCATAAAAATGTGTGAGTTGAAATTTAGGTATTATTATGTAACAATACATGTAATCAGAAAAGGAAGTCTTAAATTATTAAGGAGAGTTTTATGAAAAGAAGTTTGATTTTGGCAGGTGTTTTTGCCGTTTTATGCGTTCCTGCGGTTTATGCTGCAGAGGAAAACGCACCTTGTGAAATTTCCATCATAGAACAGCACGATTATTCAAGCAGACTCGTCGAAACAATAAGAATGCAGAGAGATACTATCTATAATGCTTTGAATCTTACCCCTAAACAGATTAAGTGTAAGGATGAAATTGAAGCAAAGCGTTATATTGAACTTGAACCTGAATTGAAAAATTTCTGTATTTGTAAAAAAAGATTGAAAGATGCTCAGGCAAAAAATGATTCTGCTGCAATAAAACAGGCGGAAAAAAATCTCAATCAGGTAAAGAAAAATATCCAGAAAATTTCATCAAAATATGACAAAGATTTTATGAAAATTCTTGATTCAAACCAGCGTGCAAAATACCGCATGATTAGAAAATTGAA
>JADIND010000117.1 GCA_017694215.1 Candidatus Scatousia excrementipullorum
TTGAGTTTTTGGGTAGTTTAGAAGGTGTAGATTGCAGGCAGGAGCTGCAACTGTGTTGCTACAGAGCAAAAGAGATTCTGAATAGTGACGATTTTCGTCTGCCGCCACGGTTAATGTTTCAGAATAACAAACGCAAATCCCCCCTTCCCCCCTTTATAAAAGGGGGCAAAAACGCAAGCCTCCCTTGTAAGGGATGTGGCATGAATATGCCGGAGGGTTTAAGGAAGTTTACCCTCACCCGAATTGCTAAATTCACAAAGTTCATTAAGCAATTCAACCCTCTCACAAAGAGAGAGGGTAAAGAGTTAGGTTATACTAAATTTGATTCAGGAACTTATACAGTATTAACCCCTCACCCTAGCCCTCGTCCATTGCGGGCGATGGAAAACCAAGCCTCCCTTAGTAAGGGAGGTGGCACGAATGTGCCGGAGGGTTTCAAAAAGAGAAAGGCAGCGTTTACGCTTGCAGAAGTCCTCATAACTCTTGGCATAATCGGAATAGTTGCGGCAATGACACTGCCGGGACTTATGGGAAGATATCGTGAAGTTGTTATGGTTAATAAATTAAAACGTGCATATGCAGAAATTGTTAATGCTATGGATATGGAACGTGCGAGATTAGGGGGAAGTGATTATGAAGCGTTATTTGAAACAAATATGTCTGCAGCTGAGCAGTTTGACGGTATATTACGTCATCTCCAGGTCGTAGAAAGATGTGCGTCAAATGATTCAAAAGGTTGCGGCGGCATATATAAGATAAAACCGAAAAAAAGAACAAATGACGGCTTCGGAAATGTGGCATTAGGTTCTGTAGGAGGAGAACGTGCTGTTCTGTCAGACGGAACTCTTATTTGGTTTGGAAAGCGAAACTCAAATGGAGGTTGTGTTACTACTTATATAAAGCATGAAGTTGATGCAGATGGAAATTATGTTTTAGATTCTTCAGGTAATCCTATTACCACAACTTATGATTCGCCTCATTGTGCTGAAATCTTTTTTGATTTAGATGGTTCAAACGGTCAAAATCAATTTGGATATGATTGTTTCAGTTTCGGTGTAAAAAAGCAATTTGCAGATCAGCATTCCGGTTATGGAGCGATGTTTGATACTATGAGAACCGGTAAACTTACTTATGAGAGGTATGATATTTCAGACAAATTTTAAAAGAAAAGGCAGACTGTCTGTGTCTGCCTTTTTCAATGTTTGACGTGTATTATCCACTGTGCTAAAATTTATGCCAAAAGGATGTTATGATGTCGTCGGTAAGTACGGATACAATTACTTTAACAGGTGCTGAAATTATTGTTAAAACCTTAAAAAAATTAGGGGTGGATACAATTTTTGGCTACCCGGGCGGTATTGTTTTGAGTATTTATGATGAACTTTTTAAGCAGCACGATATCAAACATTATCTTGTAAGACATGAGCAATCTGCCGTTCATGCTGCTGAAGGTTATGCCAGAGTGAGCGGGAAATGCGGAGTTGTGCTTGTAACATCAGGACCGGGAGCGGCGAATACGGTTTCCGGTATTGCTAATGCTTATCTGGACGGGTATCCTGTTGTTGTTTTGACCGGTCAGGTTTTTTCTTCGCTTCTCGGTAAGGATGCGTTTCAGGAAGTCGATATTATTGATATTACAAAGTCCTGTACTAAAGCAAACTTTCAGGTGCGGGATGTTAATAAACTTGAATCAACTCTTGTAAACGCTTTTTTAACTGCTCTGTCCGGTAAGCAGGGGCCTGTTGTTGTTGATCTGGTAAAAGATATTTTTACGCAGAACGCTGAATTTAAATCTAATACCGTGGTTAATAACCTTGAATATACCGGTACTGATAAAGAAGATATAAAACAGGTTCTCGGTGAGCTTTGTAACGCAGAAAAACCGGTTATTGTCGCAGGCGGCGGAGTTGTAACTTCAAATGCTGCAAAAGAACTTACAGCCTTTGCCCGAATGCTAAATATTCCTGTAGTTAACACTATGATGGGGCTTGGAACATATCCTTACGATGATAAAAATTATGCGGGCATGATTGGAATTTTCGGTACAAGAGCAGCTAATAAAACTGTCAGAGAAAGTTCTCTGGTTTTTTCCGTCGGGGCAAGGTTTAATGACAGAGTTACCTGTTGTTTTAATAATAATGAACTTTCCCGTAAATTTATTCAGCTGGATATAAATGAAAAAGAAATTTCCAGAATTATTCCGGCTCATCTTGCGTTAATTGGTGATGCTGGAAAAATTCTTGCTGAATTGACTGATGAATTTAAAAATGGTGAATTTAAATTTGATAATCTTTCCCGTGAAAAATGGTGTTCGGAGGTAAGAGAGTATGTTTCTCAAAATCCGAAACCGGTAAAACGTTCAAATTTGTTGCATTCATTTGAAGTTATTCAGCATATTTATGAATATTGTAAATCTTTTAATCCGGTTGTATCAACTGAAGTCGGGCAGCATCAGATGTGGACAGCTCAAAATTATAAGTTTTCAGCCCCGCGGAAATTTTTAACTTCCGGCGGCTCAGGGACTATGGGGTTTGGTCTTCCTGCAGCAATAGGTGCATCAATCGCTCTGAATAAAGAACCTGTTATTTGTATTTCCGGTGACGGGTCTTTTCAGATGAATTCTCAAGAGATGGCAACTTGTGTTGATTACAACCTCCCTGTAAAAATATTTATTCTCAATAACGGTTATCTTGGTATGGTAAGACAGCTTCAGCAAAAGTTCTGTGAGGGAAGATACTCGCAGACTAAAATTTCCAATCCGGATTTTGTTAAACTTGCACAGAGTTATGGTATTTTAGGACTGAGGGTTAATCAAGTTTCGGAAATAAACAGGGTGCTTGATGAGGTTTTTAATACAAGCGGACCGGTAGTTGTTGATTTTGTGGTTGAACCGGAGGAAGTTGTTTAATGAAAAAAATGCCTGCTTATAATTTTACTTTTATACTACTTTTAACACTTTTTGTGTTACTTGTGTATAATGCAAGTGCAATGGCATTGAAGACTGTTAATAAAAAGGAAACGGTTAAACGGTTTCAGGCAATATACGGGTTGTATTCAAATGCACTTTTAAAAACTGTTGCTCAAATGGGTGGTGATACCGGTTGTTATTATGTTACGGACGGTTCAAAAAATCATAATACATCAAATTGCGATGAGTTTTATAAAACATTTGTTTCTAATTTGAAGGTTCAAAAGTATTGTCACGGGAATGCTCTTAAAGATGAATGTATTCCGGAATATGAAACATATACGAATAAAACCAGATGCGTCGGATTTTCAGAAGAGATGATGAATGAATTTGATGATGCTTTTGTTATGCCTGACGGAAGTAATATTATTGTTTTTAATGTAACACAGAACGACAGACGGCCTATTTTTGCGGTTGATACAAACGGGTTTGCAAAACCGAATAAAGCAGGTGAAGACCTTTTTAGCATAACGATAATAAAAAATACCAGCGGTGCAATATATTTTCATCCGAATATTTCACACTGCCTGCCTGTTGAAAAAGATGGTATTGAATACATTAACGATGTTTATAAATAGATTGTAAATTACTGAAAAATATATTATAATGATTAAGTAT
>JADIND010000118.1 GCA_017694215.1 Candidatus Scatousia excrementipullorum
CTAATATCTTTATATAACTTTTTACGGGTCAGAGTACAAAAAGTACTCTGACCCGTTTTATTCCGGAACAAATCAGAGAAAGGAAAACAATATGGCAAAACAGTTACTTAAAAAAGTTTTTTCGGTTACAAATCAAACTATTAACCTAAAAAAATATAAAATTATCACTATAGCAGGTTTTAAAATAAAATTTAGAAATTATAATAAAGAAATTTTATCAGCTTTAGCGGATTTAAAAAAACGAAAAACATTAAAAGATTATATGCAAATAGTTTCTTCTTTAAAAACTGCTGAATATATAATAAAAGAAATGCCAAAAGCTCAAGTAACTACGGATGCAAATGAGGTGCTGAAAACGGCACTTGAATCTGTTACTTTAGACGGATTATATTTAGAGTTTGGAGTATTTAGCGGGAGAACAATTAATTTCATATCACAAAATATTCCGGAAAAAACGATTTATGGCTTTGATTCATTTGAAGGACTACCGGAAACCTGGAGAACAGGGTTTGGTAAAGGACATTTTAATAAACAGGAATTACCTGCAGTAAACGCTAATGTTAAACTTGTAAAAGGCTGGTTTAATGAAACTCTCAGTAAGTTTATTACAGAACATAATATCCCTTGTGCATTTATACATATTGATTGTGATCTATATTCATCAACCAGAACAATATTTGAATTACTGAAAAATAATATTACCACGGGAACTGTAATTGTATTTGACGAATATTTTAATTACCCTACGTGGGAAGAACATGAATTTAAAGCCTTTCAAGAATTTATAACCGAAAATAATATGAAATATGAATATATAATTTATAATGAAGTTCATGAACAAGTTGCAGTAAAAATTATAAATTAAAACATAATGTTTCTATTTTATTTCTGTGCTAAAATAAATCAGTAAAAACCTTTAAAGAATTAAGAGAGGATATGTAATGAATAGAGTTGTTGTCGGTGCCCAGTGGGGCGATGAAGGAAAAGCTAAAATTACTGATTTACTGGCTCAGAATGCCGATTTAATTATCAGATATCAGGGCGGTTGTAATGCCGGTCACACTGTTGTAGCTCACAATAAAACTTTCAAATTTCACCTGATACCGTCAGGGATTTTATACGGCGGAAAAACCTGCTTTATCGGGGCAGGAACAGTAATCTTGCCGGAAGCATTTGAAAGAGAAGTAACTGAATTAATTGAACAGGGTATTGACGTTTCAGGTTTGAAAGTCAGCCCTCTGGCTTCAATTACAATGCCTTATCACACGGAAGTTGACGGTTACAGCGAAGATAATGCGAAAAAAGGCAAAATCGGCACAACTAAAAAAGGTATAGGCCCGACTTATACGGATAAAGCAGCCCGTATCGGATTAAAAATTGAAGATTTATACTCACCCGAAGCATTAAACGAAAAACTTGACGTTATTTTACCGCTCAAAAACAAGACTCTTGAAAAAGTCTACGGTTTACAACCTTATTCGAAAGACTGTATTCTTGCTCTGTGCGAAAAATATGCACAAATTTTCAGACCGTATGTATGTTTTGACTGGCAGGAAATGCTGAACAATTCAAAGAAAAAACAGGTTCTTTTTGAAGGGGCTCAAGGCGTAATGCTTGATGTTGACTACGGAACATATCCTTTCGTAACTTCTTCAAATCCTATAGGCGGCGGAGCCTGTACCGGTTCAGGTTTCGGACCAAAGATGATTGATGAAGTTATCGGTGTAGCAAAAGCTTACGTCACACGTGTCGGAGAAGGGCCTTTTGTCACTGAATTAACTGACGAAACAGGAGATAAAATCAGAGAAATCGGACACGAATTCGGAGTTACGACAGGTCGTCCGAGAAGATGCGGATGGTTTGATGCAGTTACTATGAAATATTCCGTTCTGGTCGGAGGATTGACATCGGTTGCTCTTACAAAAATTGATGTATTTGATACGTTTGACGAAATAAAAATCTGTACGGCATATAAAGATACACGCGACGGGAAAATTTACAAATCGTATCCGACAAATGTATTCATACACAAATATCTTGAACCGGTTTACGAAACCCACAAAGGATGGGACGTTGATATTACCGGAATTCGAGAATATGAAAAACTTCCTGAAAACTGCAAAAAATACCTTGCAAGACTGGAAGAACTTCTTGAAGTCCCGATTTCAATAGTAAGCGTAGGGCCTGACAGAGAACAGACTATTTTCAAAAAATAAGATAATCAAAATCAATATAAATTTTAACGGATTGGATATTTTATTCAATCCGTTTTTATCAAAATTTTTGTAATATAATTTTGGTATGGACTATTTGAAGAATAAATATGATGTAATAGTTGTCGGAGCAGGTCACGCAGGATGTGAGGCGGCTTTAGCCTGTGCAAGACTCGGAGCGAAGGTTCTTCTTGCAACACTGAATCTTGATAATATTGCCCTGCAGCCTTGTAACCCAGCAATAGGCGGTCCTGCTAAGTCCACACTTGTCAGAGAAATTGATGCTCTCGGCGGAATTATGGGAGAAGCTGCAGATGCGACTTATATTCAGATGAAAATGCTTAATTCTTCAAAAGGCCCTGCAGTTCAGGCACTCCGTGCACAGTCCGACAAAAAAGAATACACAAATTATCTCCGGAACATTCTGGAATCAAATGACAACATTTTCCTGCGTCAGGCCTGCATTACGGATTTAATTGCAAAAGACGGCAGAATAACCGGAGCCGTTGATGAATTCGGGATTGAATACTCAGCCCGTGCAATAATCCTTACAACAGGAACTTCCCTAAACGGAAGAATATTTGTAGGTCTAAAGTCATACAGTGCTGGCCGACTCGGTGAGGTCGCAGCTACAGGACTTTCCGAATCCCTTATGAAACTCGGAATTAACATAAAAAAATTGAAAACCGGAACTCCGCCGCGTGTTGATAAAAGAACCATAGATTATTCTAAAATGAAAATCCAGCCGGGGGACGAAGTTCTGAATTTTTACTCATTTAAACCGAACCGACCAATCAGACAACAGTATCCTTGTTATTTAACAAGAACAAATGAAGAAACTCATAAAATTATCAGAGCAAACCTCGACAAATCTCCTATGTATAAAGGTCTAATCCACGGTGTAGGCCCGAGGTACTGTCCTTCTATTGAAGATAAAGTTGTAAGATTCAGCGAGAACCCTTCACACCATATATTTATAGAACCGGAAGGCCTCGGGACTTATGAAGTTTATATTCAGGGTTTTTCAAGTTCACTTCCTGCGGATGTTCAGGTACAAATGCTCCATACACTGCCCGGTCTCGAAAAAGCCCATATTATAAAACCTGCTTATGCTGTTGAATACGACTATGTTCCTGCTGTACAAACAACCCATTCTCTTATGTCAAAAAATGTTCAAGGGCTATTCTTCGCAGGACAAATAAACGGGACAAGCGGCTATGAAGAAGCTGCTGCACAAGGATTAATTGCCGGAATCAATGCAATAAATTACTTAAATAATACGGAAATGCTGGAACTTTCCAGAAGTTCTTCTTATATAGGAACATTAATAGATGATTTAGTCACAAAAGATATCGATGACCCTTACAGAATGCTTACTTCACGCTCTGAATACCGGCTACTGCTCAGACAGGACAATGCTGATGCCCGTCTAACCCCAACCGGTCACAAGTTAGGATTAATTGATGATACACAGTATAAATATTTTACCGATAAACAGGAAGCCATAAAAAAAGAATCTGAAAGAATTATGCAGGCAAAAATTTCCGCAACAGAAGAAGTAAACAATATTCTTGCCAAATACAATGAACATATTGAAAGAGGCTGCAAACTTGCAGAACTTCTGAAACGCCCGAATATAACATATTCAATTCTGCAGGAGATTGACCAGGGAACAAAAGAATTAAATCTTCGCCGTGATATTTATGAACAGGTTGAAATTCTTGTAAAATATGAAGGGTATTTAAAACGACAGGAAATACAAGTTAATCAGGCCGGCAAACTGGAAAAATTTAAAATACCTGACAATATTGATTATATGAAAATTGAACATATTTCATCAGAAACAAAGGAAAAACTCAACAAAATCCGTCCTAAAACACTTGCTCAAGCCTCCAGAATAGGCGGAGTTAAACCGGCTGATATCTCTGTTTTAATGGTACTTTTAGATAAACATACCTTTGCCAGAACAGAAAATTAAAATCTAATCTTTAATCCGCTGCCTACACCAACGGAATTGTGAGATCTAATTGGTTTTGTTTGATATCTGTATGAACCGTATCTTGGACCGCCGCCATAAAAACGAGATGAATTAGGGACAGTTTCCGTATATATAATCTTTTTTCCGTCATCCTCTATTTCAACAGTTTTTATAGAACCAATTCCATTCATGTAATAACGTGTGTTATATCCGTTATTATAAAGTTTTCCGGTTGTAACAGGCGACATTACATATTTATTTACATTAGGATCGGTTGAAATTCCGTTAATGGTTTTGGAATATGCAGGAAGAACCTGTATTAACAGAATTCCAAAAACTATTACGAATATTTTAACCATAGTAAACTCCTTCCATTATAAATTACTAACGATTAAAGCTAAGAGATTGTTCACTTCTATGCATTTTTATCAAGTTTTTTATATTTGATATTATTTCTGTCGAGAATTCTCTCTACAATATTATCCTTATCCACTTTTACATTTAGCACAGCTTTTCCGTAAACACTGTTGTATTTAAGTTGATTAAAAGTCCCGACCGGATTAGTCAGCCAGAAATTGTTCATCAGCATACCAAGTGTAAAAATCTGGGTACGGCTGATTGCAGAAGATGCATCAATCTCATATTTGCTTTTAAATGATACTCCCGTATTAAACGGTGAATATTGTTGTATTTTCATTAATAATTTTCCGCCTTATATTTTTATTAATAAAACAAAAAACAAAAACTTTTTGCTATATTATCTCATAAATATTACAAGTTATTAAACATTACACTCACAGTCCGACGTATATTATCAGCATAAAACTTATTTACTAAAAATTATTCATTTTACTGCGTTCATTTTTTATAACTGTTTTTAAAAAATCATTTACGACCCTGAGCTTTTCAACGAAGTGAGCCTGCTTATTAATATAATCGTTGAAAGCAAGAATCTGTGAGATTTTATCTAGCTTTTGATTGAATCCGCCTTTTTCAAAATAATTAGCCTCATGGCGGTAAGCATTAAGTTCAAGATTTAGAGAATATCTGATTTTTTGCAGGATTTCAATTTGTAACGGCGGCTTCAGTTTACTAAGAGCCTCCTGCATACAAGTTTTGTATAACTGCATAAAATTCTTTGAATAAGGATCCCCGACATAATCGTCAATAAACGTCATATCATGAATAGCAAAACAAATATCATCAACTCCCTCTGTATTAAACTGTTCATTTGACCTCAGAATATTCATTTTCGGATTACAAATATGGTCAAAGAAGTGACGTGTTTCATGAACTGCTGCACTTTTATTCAGAATATATCTTCCTGTATTATCAAGTTTTAAGTGGATGTTAAAACTTCCATTTTCAACATAGGCAACTTCTCCGCCCGGGTCAGAACAAACAATTTTATAAACAGGTTCTAATGTTCCGCCAATAGGCCCTTCTTCCTGTCTTTTTACAAAATAGTCAATTTTATTAGGGGCAAGAGTTTCATCTATACATCTCCTGAATCCGGTAACAGACAACGGTGTAGATTGCGGATAATATGTATCCATTTTTTCAATAAATTTATTAGTATATTTGTGTGCCAGTTTAAAACGCTGATTAACAGTTCCTTTGCAAACTTCAAACGGAAGTTTTGCGGTTGGCAGAATTCGGTTTAGTAATTTTACCATATTATAAATAATACTCCTGAATTAAAAATTTTGCTAAATCTCATAATTATACATTTGTAAGCTCCTTAAATCTTGAAACAAAATTTTCCCGAGGCAGCATTGCTAAATCGATTTCAGCAATTTTTTCGCATTTACTAGCAGGAATTTCACCGCAATGTAAGAATTCAACCGGACGGCTCCACAAAGCATTCAATTCTTCTTTTCCTATATCAGTAAAATTTATCCATTCATCAGTCAATCCGCTGTTATCGGCCCCGAGCAATTTTATAGGACGCCATTTATATAAAGATTCTTCCTCAGGTTTTACCTGCATCCTTAAAATAACGACTTTATGAGAATCTGATACAGGGCCGCCCTGCTGCGGCATATAACCGCCATACCACTTTATCATTCTTTCTAATGTAATATCGTCATATTTATTTTTTATAGTATCTTTATCAGACAGAAAAACCCCGTCACCAAAAACAGATTTTCTTATAACTCCGTCAGCACAAATTGAATCGTAATTTTCTTTTGATGTCATATGGAATAAATATTCAGGCTTTATTGAAGTTTGAACATCTTCTTGCAACAGGCTTCCCTTTAGAGTTTCCGCAGGTCGTGGAACTCTTCCTCTTTTAACAGCAGCAACAGTTAATGCAATAAGAGTAATTATTCCGACTGTACCCGCAGCATATGGTAAAATTTTTTTAGCAGTCATATATTTATTTTTTTCTTCATTTGGTTGAACAATATTTGACGGCTGCTTTTTACCTTCATTAACCTGATTAGATTTATTTATTCCGTTTTGAAAAGATATATTTATTATATTATTAACTTTCATATCCATAGTAAATCCAAAAATTAAAAATTTTGCTATATTTATTACACATTATTAAAAATATGTTGCAAAATTTTACAGTTTAATAAAAAATATTCAGAAAGGGGGTTATTAATATGACAGAACAAAAAAAGTCTACCAATAAAAAGGTCAAAAAGTTTTATATAATTCTCGGAATGCTTTTAATTCTTCTGATACCGATATTATTTCTTTCAAATATTGTAAAAGACAGAGAACATTACAGAAACGAAGCCGTAAATAAAGTCAAAATTTCCTGGGCAGACATTCAGACAATCAGCCCACCCGAACTGAAAATATTTATCCCCGGTAAAAAAGAAACCATAGAAAAGAAACTTGAACTTAATAATTACGAGGCCGAAGTAAAAGTTAAAACCGAACTACGTAAAAAAGGAATTTTTACGGTTCCGGTCTATACAGCTGATGTTGAATTGAAAGGTGATTTTATAAATGATTTCGGGAATTTGAAAAATATAAAATCAGAACTTTCTTTCAATATAACTGATTCAAAAGGTTTTATTTCACAGCCTGAATTTGAATTTCTAAGTGATGAACCTGTCACAAACAGTTCAAAGAAATACACCAAAATACTAACAACAAACGAAAAAGAATTACCGTTTGAAATAAAATATGAAATCCGCGGAATAAATGAAATTTATGTTGTACCCGGCGGAATCAATAACGAAATAGAGATAGAGGGAGATTGGAACAACCCGAGCTTTGAAGGAGATTTTCTGCCGTCAAAAAAAGAAATTACGGATAAAGAATTTGAAGCGGAATGGAATATCCCTGCCATAGCTGTTACATCACTGAATAACGGAACAGAAACAAATAAAAACAATAATGAATACAATTACGGCTACACACCTGCAAATACCATAGAAAAAGCCGGAGTATCCTTCCTTATGCCGGTTGACAACTACAGAATGGCAACAAGAGCCGTAAAATATTCCTTTCTGTTTCTTGCCCTGACATTTCTGGCATACTTTATCTTTGAAATTACCTCAAAAAATACAAAACCTATTCATCAGCTTCAATATTTGATGATGGGCGGAGCAATGCTTATATTCTACCTGCTTTTAGTTTCAATGTCTGAATTTATGCCGTTCTGTGCCGCATATATAATTGCAGCCGTCATGACAATAGGACTTATCGGACTATATACTTATTTTGTAATTACTAAACGCCAAAACCTGAAATTTTCACTATTAATAACAGGAATTATGGCAATACTTTACCTGTTCCTTTATGTACTTCTTGCATTACAGGATTTGTCACTGATAATCGGCAGTTTAATGCTATTTTTGATAATGTCGCTTGTTATGTATTCTACAAGAAATGTAGAATGGGATAATGACAATAATAACTAAATTGTTAATAAAAAATCCTCCGCCGCAATGCGGCACCTCCTTTAAAAAGTAGGCATGAAAAAAATTCTCCAGTTGTAACTGGAGAATTTTTTATAATTTATAAT
>JADIND010000119.1 GCA_017694215.1 Candidatus Scatousia excrementipullorum
TATTAGCCGTAACCGATGGTTCTTCATCTTCCGGGGAAATTTCGGCACTGTCGGATAACATGATGAAAGCCTTGACGGAATTAAATTCAAAAGTTGATATCCTAGCGATGAGTGATAATTCGGAATTGCAGGAAGAAATATCAGATTCGTCGGAAAAAATTCTTGACACCATTAACGAACTTCATAAAAAAGTCGATATTCTTGCTCAGGAAGATAATTCCGCAATTCAGGGCGATATTGAAGAAATTAAAGAACTTATAAAAACCGGGCAGACTAAATCGGGAATTTCTCCTGACGGTGAAATCGCGGCAAAACTCGATGAAATTTTGCAGACCCTCGACAGTTCCGATGATAAAATATCAAAAACTCTCGAACTCCTTCACAACAAAGTTGATATTCTTGCATCTGCCGATGACAGCGATATAAGAGAAGAAATTCAAAGCATCAAAGACTTAATCGAAACTCAAAAAGAAGCATTTGAAAGCGATACAGGCGATGCAAAATCACAGGAAATCAGCTCTCACCTGCAAAAATTAATCGGTGAAATCAATAAAATTGAGAAAAACGTATCCGAACTTGATTTGGAAAAGAATTCCAGAGATATAAAAGATTCCGTTATGACGGCAATTCTATCCGCAATGGATCAGGTGTCGTTTGTTGAAGAAACCGAGGAAATTAAAGACTTTGTAGAAGAAAAAACAAACGCCATTAATCAAACCCTTCTGGATGTGAAAAGGCAATTAAACAGCATTTCAAACAGCGGCGGGGATATGGATTTTTACTCCTACACTCTGCAGGATGTGGAATCCGATTTTGCAAAATTGCGTCTGACATTGAATGAGATATCTGCATCGGCATCTTCTTCCAACGAATTCGGTGTAATTTCCGCCAATATCAACAGAATGGCAAAAACACTCGAGCAGCTCCAGATTAATCTTGCCGCCCGCAATAATTCAGCCCCGGATCTGAAAGCTGATTTTGACAAACTTAGTGAAGATATATTAAGTTTGAGTGCAAGAACAAATAAAATTCTCTTGAATTCAACGGAATCACAGCGTATAATGAGCTTGAGTCTGGAAGATTTTTCACGCCGCAGCACGCAGCTTGAAAACAGATTAAATGAACTTGACAACAAACAGATAGATTCAAGATTATCGCTCATTGAAGGCAAAATAGACGAAACCGTAAGTTCCGGCAAGGTGCTGCAAAATGTTATGATGTACCTTGGCGAGTGGATGGACGGAACATCCGAAACCATCTCAAGCATTTACGACAAGTCACTCAAGGCAGCCTCCGTTCCGGAACTGCTCGAAAACTTAAAGCTTTCCGTACCGGAACAAACGGATTTGCTTAAAGTTGTTGAAGATAAATTTGAAGAACAGCAATCAAGAATTGACAGACTTGAACAAAAACTTGAAAAAGCTCTTGAGATGCTTTCGGATTATGACGAAAACATTATAACTGCAAAAATTGACAGACTCGACAAGCAACTTGCTAAATTATCAGAAAATATAGAAAAGCTGACTGCTTATGTTGATGAAGAATAATTTAATAAAGGATTTGAAACATGCATTAACCCCTGACAAAGTATTGTCGGAGCTTGAGGAGCGGTATGCTTACGCACAGGATGCCGCAAATTCCCGCACGATAAAAAATCTTCCGGATGTCGTAGTTTTTGTTGAAAATACAAAGCAGGTTCAGGAGGTTGTAAAACTTGCAGGAAAATATAAAACACCGGTAATATGCCGCGGGGCGGGAACAAATGTTGTGGGAGCCTGCAGGGCGGAACACGGCGGGATTATTCTGAATTTTTCCAAAATGAATAAAATACTGAACCTTAGCCGTGAAAATATGACAGCAACCGTCCAGCCCGGAGTTATAGTCGGAGATTTGCAAAAGGAAGCGGACAGGCTGGGGCTTTTTTATCCGCCGGATCCTTCAAACCTTGCTGTTTCCACAATCGGCGGAAGTATTGCACAATCTTCCGGCGGGGCAAAAACTTTTAAATACGGTTCCACAAAAGATTACGTTATTGATTTGAAAGTTGTGACTGCAAAAGGTGAAATTTTACGAACCGGAGCGAGCACCATAAAAAATGCGACCGGCTACAACCTTAACAGTCTTTTTGTCGGTTCTGAAGGAACGCTCGGCATTGTGGTTGAAGCAACGCTGAAACTTATCCCGAAACCCGAAGCAAAGAGAGTTTTGATGGCGTATTTTGATACTGTTCAAGATTCGGTTGATGCCGTTAATGCAATTATTGAACAAAGAATTTTTCCTGCAACTCTTGATTTTATGGATAAAAATGCTATTCAAACAGTTGAAAAGTTTTATCCGGCAAATCTTTTATGCGACAAAGAGGCCGCTCTTGTTATTGAAGTTGACGGGTTTGAAGCGGCAATAGAATACCAGCAGAAAGCAATAGTTTCTATTCTTAAACATTGTAATGCTTCGGCTGTTCAGTACTCAACAAATGAGGAAGAGTACGAAAAAATTTGGACGGCAAGACGTTCTTCTATGGGGGCATGTGCAAAGCTGAAACCGAACGTCACGACTGATGATGTTATTGTTCCGCGGAAAAATCTTGAAAAACTGGTTCTCGGAATAAGAGAGATTTGCAAAAAATATAACCTCGACGTTTGTATGGTCGGGCATGTGGGCGATGGCAGCGTACATCCGCAAATTCCGATTGATTACGGTGATGAGGACGAATACAGAAGATTTAAACTGGCAAAATCAGAAATCTATGAACTGACTGCCTCGCTGGACGGAATTTTGTCGGGAGAACACGGTATTGGTGCCGACAAAAGAGAACACATTAGTAAAGTAATCAATGAAACCGCTCTGAATTATATGCGTCAAATTAAAAAAACGCTTGACCCGGACAATATCCTTAATCCATATAAGATATTTTAAAGAGAACAATGGCATGAATGGTGAAAAATAAACTTATCATTCTGAAATATTAACCGCGGCGGCTGAGCGATTGCAGAGTATCGAAAAACCCTCCGGCACATTCGTGCCACCTCCCTTATGAAGGTAGGCATTATACTCCCTCGCCATACGGCGGATTTACGGACGGACGATAGTCCGGATAGGAGCAGATGAAGCCGGCAGAACAGTAGGTTGTGGTAAATTTTAATTTACCACAACAAAAATGTTTCGGTAATCAGAGATTACCAAAACCTACATTACTGAAAAGGCCCAACTGATTTTTTTACGCTTTCAGGATGACATGGGACAACGACTGAAAATTTTTTATTAAGTAGTGTTACAACATTGTTAAATTATTTGTTTTTTTTTTACGAATAAAATAAAATATTAGTGGGAAAGTTTTGAGGGAACAATAAGAATATGTTAAAAGAAGCATTAAAGGAGAAAA
>JADIND010000120.1 GCA_017694215.1 Candidatus Scatousia excrementipullorum
CTGTACGCAAAGACCTGTACTGTTAATCTCAATCTACCATAATATGCATGACCTGTTTGAAATAAAGCCAATGATTGAAAGCTGGAATTTAGGATATAAATTCAAACTTATAAAATGCCATAATTATAAGTTTTTACATGAGACACTTTTAATCGGTGAACCTAATTAACTACAAAGGAAAAACATATGAATAACGAGAACATAAAAATTACATTTTGTTTTGATAACAACTTGATGTATCAAGCTTGTATTACAATAGCAAGCTTAGTTAACGCTGGGAAAAAAGAACATTGCCATTATGATATTTATTGTATTTGTTCTAACGGTGCTGAAAAAATTAAGGATAAATTACAGGGAATTCTCAGCAGGATTGATTCATCTTCAAATATATACTTTATCAAAGCCCAAAACGAGTATGCAAATGGCTATGAAATAAGGAATATAACTGCAGGTACATATTTAAGACTACAGTTACACAATCTATTACCTAATATAGATAAAATTATTTATGCTGATATTGATGTCTTATTCCAAAAAGAGCTAAAAGGATTGTGGAATATAGATATGTCAAATGAATACATTGCCGGTGTGCTTGCATGTGGTATTAATCAAAAAACTGAATGGGAATTTTTGGAAAAAGAACATGAATATTTTAAAAATAGACTTCAAAGAGGAAAATATATTCAAGCTGGAATTGTTGTAATGAACTTAAAGAAGATTCGTGAAGATAAGCTTGATGAAAAATGGAGGAATATGGTTACAGAACCATATTATTATGTGGATCAAGATATTTTAAATATTACCTGTCTGAATCATATTAAAACTCTTCCTGTAAAATATAACATGTCACCATCTTACACTAAACAAAAATGCGAATATTTAATAACAGAAGGACTTTATTCAAAACAAGTAATAGAAGAAGGCTTAAAATCACCAGTAATAATTCATTATGCAGGCGAAAAGCCTTGGGATAATCCGAACATAATGGGTGGAAAAGTATGGCTTAACTTCGTAAACTCTGATAAAGAATTAAAAGAAATATATGATAATTATTTCAAATCAAAAGGAAATAATAAACTTCATGCACCTTTAATTCAAAAAATATTTTCAATAAAAAATCAAACTCACAAATTCAAAAAATACAAAGTCATAACCATTGCAGGGTTGAAAATTAAAATCCACAAAAAATCTAAACTTGAAAAACTTTTAGCAAGAAAATACGACCCGAATCTTTCGCTTGATGATAAAAAATATATTATTGAGCACCAGTTTGAGCAGGCTGTCGGGTATAAGCCTAATATTGACAATCCGAAAAGTTTCAATGAAAAAATGCAATGGCTTAAGCTATATAATGATGATCCGCTTTTGACTAAATGTGCTGATAAATATCTCGTCAGAGAGTATGTTAAAGAAAAAATCGGAGAAGAATACTTAATCCCTCTTTTAGGGGTCTGGGATTCGCCTGACGAAATTGATTTTGACAAACTTCCAAACCAGTTTGTCCTGAAAGTTAACTGGGGAAGCGGACAGAATATTATTGTCAAAGATAAATCAAAACTTGATATTAAAGAAGCTAAAGCTAAATTAAAAGAATGGTTGAAGCCGCATTCTAATCATTACTATTTCGGGTTTGAATGGTGTTATAAGAATATTCAGCCTAAAATTATTGCTGAAAAATATATTGAGCAAATAGACGGGAACTTATTGGATTATAAAATATTTTGCAACAATGGAAATCCGAGCTTTTTGTTTGTGGGAATTGACAGGCATAAAGACTTAAAATTCAATTTTTATGATTTAGATTTTAATTTACTTCCATTTAAACAACATTATGATGTTAGTAACAAAAAAATACCAAAACCGGAATGTTTTCAAGAAATGCTTAATGTAGCAAAAAAGCTATCAAAAGATTTTCTTCATGCCAGAATTGATTTATTTTTAATTGGTAATAAAATTTATTTTGGTGAAATAACATTTTATCATTTTAATGGACTTGAAGCTTTTGAGCCGGTAGAGTGGGATTATAAACTCGGCAAAATGCTTACCCTGCCTACATCTCAGAATGGGGGGGGGGGGCAAGGTTCTGTCCCTGACAGAATTCAGAACTAATAAGTTTAACAAACAACGTTATAGAAAAGCGGCTTAGTCAGAGTACTAAAGTACTCTGACTTTTTGTATGAAAAATTTAGAAAGGGAAAAATTTATGAAAAAATTATTACAAAACATTTTCTCAGTAGGTAATATCTACCTTAATGGCAAAAAATTCAAAGTTATCACAATAGCTGGTTTCAGAATTAAAAAGAAGATTTTTAAACCAATTAAAAGTATTTATGACCGTACGGCTATACCTGCTGAAGGGATACAATATGTTGAGAATCCTGAAATTTGGCTAAGTAACATTGAAGTAAAACAAGAACTATTAAAAACAGGCAGACCATTTGAGCATGAAGACATGGTTATTGCAAATAAAACAATAGGAAAATATTTCTTACATAACGTAAAACATGTCGTTAATATTGGGTCCGGTGTTGGGACTTTTGAATGGAATAACGCTCCGAAACATCCTGACATTAAATTTATTGCCAGTGAATTCGATGAAAAATCGACTCAATGGGTTTTAGAAAATAGAAAACTTGAAAATGTAATTTATTGTACAGATAACATCCCTACATTATTAAATAAATACGGAAAATTTGATTTAGCGATAACCGTTGATGTTATTGAACATATTCAAGACTATAAATCCTTTCTGGATGAATTTTCTCTACTTGCAGACAAGGCCGTTATAAGCACACCGAACAGAGATCGTTACAAAGATATCCAAAACCTTATTACTCCTCCATATAAGTGGCATGTTGAAGAATTCAATGCAGGTGAGCTTTATTTCATTCTAAAAATGTATTATAAGAATGTTACATTATATTCACTAAAAAACCCATATATTGAAGAATTGACAGAAGTCGGTCTATATTCGGATTATGAAAAACTCGTCGCATACTGTGAAAAATAATTCATTATTCTGACTACAGTCTGATATTTCTATTATTCAAAAAATCTTCATATACAAGTTTTATGCCGTCTTTTAATGAAGTTTGAGCATGCCAGCCAAGCTTGTTTATTCTTGACACATCCATTAACTTTCGCATAGTTCCGTCGGGTTTTGAGGTATCAAAGACAATCCTGCCTTTAAACCCGACAACTTCTTTTATCAGTTCTGCGAGTTCAAGAATGGTAATTTCCTCACCGGTTCCGATATTAATAAATTCGCCAATTTCAGATGCTGATTTGTTTTTAAGCAAAAACACTACAGCTTTAGCTAAATCTCCTGCATACATAAATTCACGTTTGGGCATGCCTGTTCCCCAGACAACAACTTCAGACTGATTATTAACTTTTGCCTCATGAAATCGTCTTACAAGCATAGGCAGAACATGTGCATTCTTCAAATCATAATTATCGTTTAATCCATAGAGATTACACGGCATAACAGAAATATAATCGGTGCCGTATTCCCTGTTATATGCCGAACACAGTTTCAAACCCGAAATTTTGGCCAGTGCATACATCTCATTAGTTTTCTCTAATTTTGATGACAAAAGATATTCCTCTTTCATAGGCTGCGAAGCATTTTTAGGGTATATACAGCTTGAGCCGAGAAACAGTAGTTTTTTGACATTATTTTTAAATGAGTTTTCTATAACATTAAGCTGAATTTTCATATTTTCAGTAAAGAACTCAACAGGATACGTATTATTTCCGAGAATACCTCCAACCTTTGCGGCTGCGAGAATCACATATTGCGGCTTTTCTTTTTCAAAGAATTCCGCAACAGCCGCACTATCTGTCAAATCTAATTCCTGATGAGTTTTAACAAGAATATTGGTAAAACCCTGCACCTCCAATTCTCTTTTTATTGCAGAACCAACCAGTCCTCTGTGCCCAGCCACAAAAATTTTATCACTCTTTTTCATCTGTCCTCGCAATCTGTTTTAATAAAAAATCATTGTAAGAAAAAACCCTTTTGATATAATAATAATATAAAAATCAATGGAGATTTTCATGAGCGAAAAAGAGAAAATGCTTAATGGGGAAGATTACTACCCGACAGACGAAGAACTTGAACATGACAGAAAAAGAGCAAAACAGCTTTGCTTTGAATATAATTCAACACCGCCTGACAAACAGGAAACCAGAAAAAGCATTATAAAAAAACTTTTCGGAAAAGCTCCGGATGATTTTCTAATAGAACCGAATTTCTACTGCGACTACGGATATAATATTGAAGCAGGAAAAAGATTCTATACAAACCATAATTGCGTAATGCTGGACTGCTGCAAAATCACATTCGGCGATTACGTTATGGTCGGGCCAAACTGCGGATTTTATACGGCACTACATCCGCTGGACAGCGAAACAAGGATTACTCTGCTGGAAAGTGCAAAACCGATAACAGTAGGGCATCGTGTCTGGATTGGAGGCAATGTTACTGTTTTGCCGGGAGTTTCAATAGGCGATGACAGCGTAATCGGAGCCGGTAGCGTCGTTACTAAAGATATTCCGTCAGGTGTTATTGCGGCAGGAAATCCATGCAAAATTCTCAGAAAAATTCCGTCAAAAAATAAAAATCAATAAAATAAAATTAAAATACGGCAATATTATTAATAATTTTATTTTATATTTTGGAATTCTGTATCATAATATAATCAGGAGGCTGATATGAATAATACAGATTTAAATACATTAACAACCCGCGAGGCATATATTTTACAGTTACTGACAGAAGGTTATGACAGCAGTGAAATATCCGATATGCTGTATATAAGCACGCATACTGTAAAAGCTCATATCAGTGCGATTTTGAAAAAATTAAATGCCAAAAATCGAACACAGGCAGTATATAAAGCAATAAAAGACGGTATTCTCAAAATATAAACTAACAGCAAATTTTAACAGAAACAATCTCTGTGGGTTTTCATAATGATAATAACCGATAAATCAGGCAATATAATATAAAGTCTTTTTCAAATTTCCGCAAACAAATCCGCTCACAATTAAAATTGAAATACTGCCGTACACTTTGTCATGATTCGTTACAAATTTGAAAAAAATAAGCAGAACTTATATTATATAAATAAGTAACGGGATTATTTAATATGAAAAAATTTATTAATATATTATTCTTATTTTTACTGCTAATATTTACATTCACCCCGAAAGTGAGTGCGGCTGATACTTTCAAAATTACCTCCGCAAACTTTGACACTTCAAATTCAATGATAGTGATATCAGCACTTGACGGGCCTGCGGAACCCATAATGGATTCCGTCAAAATTATAAACATGGAAAATCCCAAAAGAGCCTATTTCGATATTAATTCGGCAATAATAACAATGCCGAAACAGGATTGGACTTTCAATTCACAGGGAATTAAGCAGGTAAAGATAAATCAATTTTCGACAAATCCCGATGTCGTAAGGGTTGTTGTTTACTTTGATGAAGATTTTGATTCATCTGATTTAAAACTGGTAAGAGTAAAAAATAATATTATTTTAAAACTAAAAAATAACGGATACAGCGATACATATTTCCAAAATACCTACAGAGATGAACATGTTTCCTCCAGTGATTTTTACGAATATTTGACAGTAACAAGCCCTGTGACTCAGCCATCTGAAAGTGATGATATTGTAACCCAGCTGCAGCAGGCTTTTAATAATGCAATTCCACAGGTTTTACCGCAAATTCAGACAGAGAAAAAAATATTGAAACTTAATACCAAATACTATATCGAACAGGTTACGCCAAAGCCTAATGCGGTTTTGATAAACGGTTTCGGTGCACTGACAATCGAAAAACCTATGTTCTTAACAAATCCGTCACGTATTGTATTTGACCTTTCAAATACCCTTGTTGCCCAGAATATAAGGAATAAAGAATACAAACTTAATGAAACGGATACGGTTAAAGTAGGACAGTTTTCTGTTAACAAAGCCCGCGTAGTTATTACAACAAACGCGGTGGAAGATTATATACCGATTTATTCAAGCGATAACCAGTCTCTCTTGATTGCGAATTATAAAACAGTAAAAGCACACACACTATACACAAATACCAATAGTATTATTGCATATAACAATGAAAAAATAGATTCGCAGACAAACGCAATGACACTCTCATTTAATGCACCTGTTGTCCACGGTATTGACAGAACAAATAATTCTGTAATTTTATATCTGTACAATACAACGAATTACAATGAAACAACTTTTAAAAATACATTTGCAAACACAGCATTTTCAAAGGCAATTATAGAACTTATACCGCAAATAGGCTTGAAACTTACTGTTCCGATAGAAGCAAACAGCCTTGTAAATACTTATATGGGGGCGGATGGAAAAACAATAAAAATAAAAGTTAAAGCCCCTAAAAAAGCAGAAACAAAACAACCGGCAGCATCAAATGTACCGAAAGGTACAAGAAAGGTAGTAATTGATGCCGGACACGGAGGTTCTGACTACGGAGCAATCAGAAACGGTATTAATGAAAAAGACATAACTCTTGATGTTTCTAAAAAAGTGGAAGCTTTATTGAAAAAAGAAGGTTATGCTGTTAAAATGACACGTACGGATGATTCATATGTATCACTACAGGGCAGAGTCGATATAAGCGAAGCATTTGAACCTGATATATTTGTAAGTATTCATGTAAATTCAAGTGTAAAACCTGAAATTACAGGTATAGAAACCCACTACTACCATCAGGAAAGTATGAATCTTGCACAAACGGTTCATTCTTCACTCGCAAGTAAAATTAATTCCAAAAACAGAGGGCTGTTTAAATCTAAATTCTATGTAATCAACCATACAACAGATCCTGCAATACTTGTTGAAATCGGATTTATTTCGAATGATAATGAACGCAGTGAGCTTGTAAGCGAAAAAAGGAAAAATGATACTGCTAAGGCTATTGTAGAAGGAGTGAAGAGCTATTTCAAAGGAAATTAACAATAACCCCATAGGATTTTTTGACTCCGGAGTCGGAGGACTGACTGTTTTAAAACAATTTAGAGAACTTTTACCGTCAGAAGATTGTTTGTACTTTGGCGACACAAAGAATGTGCCTTATGGAGAAAAAACAAAAGACGAATTAATAAAATTTTCCGGAAATATATTTGAATTTTTTGAAAAGCGACAGGTAAAAGCAGTGGTTATGGCATGTAATACTACGTCTGCTAACGTATATAATGAATTAAAAGATAAATATCCATTCAAAATATATCCTATAATTCAATCCGTTACAAATATTCTGGCAAAATTACCCGTTACAACAATCGGGGTTTTTGCAACACAGGCTACAATTAATTCACATGCGTATCAAAAAGGAATTAACACCCTAAACAAAAATATCAAAGTAATTGAAACAGCATGTCCTGATTGGGTTAAAATAGTCGAAGAAAAAAGAGAAAATGACGCTGACAGTTTGACAAAAATAAAAACAAAAACAGACGAAATGATGAATCTTCATCCGGATAAAATAATTCTCGGATGCACCCATTATCCGTATCTTATCAACCAGTTGAAACAATTTGCTCCTGAAAATATTTTTATCAATCCGGCAAAGGCTTTTGTTGAATTTATAAAAGAAGATTTAAGAAAAAATAATTTGTTATCTGATAAAACTTCAAATGGTAATGAAAAATTTTATGTCAGTGCCAATCCTGAAAATTTCCAAAAAGCAGGTTCAATGTTTTATGAAATAACAGAACGTCCTGAATTAATAAACTTATAAATGATATTAATTACAGGTTTTCTTTCCATTCCAGCTTAACTGACCCGGACATTTAAGATAATCAAGGTTTTCATTAAATATAACCCATGCGGTTTTACCATGTCCTATTGTTGTATTAATGTTATACATTGTTTCATTTGCGG
>JADIND010000121.1 GCA_017694215.1 Candidatus Scatousia excrementipullorum
TGCGTAAACCGTCGGAATATTTGTACATCTGGTTTCTCCGTCAACCGTAATGTAGCCGCGTTTATCCGTGATAATTTCAATCCCTTCAGCTTCTGCAGAACGCTGTATAATCGGGTTCGGACCTGTGCCGAGTGCAACGATTACCGTATCAAGTTCCATTGTTTCAATTTTTCCTGTCGGAACTGGTTTGCGTCTTCCGCTTTCATCAGGTTCACCGAGTTCCATAACCTCAAGTTCTACCGCTTTTACGTAACCGTCTTCTCCGAGGATTTCTTTAGGTGCATATAAGAATTTAAATATAACACCTTCTTCTTTTGCGTGGCGAATTTCTTCCAAACGTGCCGGAAGTTCTTTTTCTGTACGTCTGTAGATAATGTAAACTTCTTCAAACCCTACTCTTACAGCGGTTCTGGCTGCGTCCATTGCAACATTACCGCCGCCGAATACTGCAACTTTTTTGCCTACTCTTAAAGGTGTCGGGCTGTCAGCCTGACCGGCATGCATAAGGTTTACGCGTGTTAAAAATTCGTTTGCTGAGAATACTCCGTTGAGATTTTCTCCCGGAACATGCAACATTTTAGGAAGTCCGGCTCCTGAGCAGATAAATATCGCATCAAATCCGTCATCTTTTAATTGTTTCAAAGTAATTGATTTACCGACAATAACGTTTTTACGGAATTGAACCCCCATTGCTTTTAAGTTGTCGATTTCTCTGTCAAGAACAGTTCTGGGAAGTCTGAACGGCGGAATTCCGTATCTTAATACTCCGCCGAGTTCATGAAGTGCTTCAAATACAACAACTTCATGACCTGCTTTTCTGAGGTCTGCAGCTGCCGTAATTCCGGCACAACCTGAACCGACAACGGCAACTTTTTTCCCTGAAGGTTTAATTTCCGGCATATCCGCTTTCGTGTTGTCCCCGACATATCTTTCCAGTGCACCGATTGCTACAGGCAAACCTTTGATTCCGAGAACGCAGTTGCCTTCGCACTGTCTTTCCTGCGGGCAAACTCTGCCGCATACTGACGGAAGCATACTGGTTTCTCTTATAATTTCGCCCGCTTTATTGAGATTACCTTCTTTTATAGCATGGATAAATTCAGGAATCTGTATATTAACAGGGCAGCCCTGAACGCATCTCGGGTTTTTACAGTTTAAGCATCTGGATGCTTCAAGTTTTACCTGCTCTTCTGTCAGGTTGCTCTCTACAGGATTAAAATTGTGTCTTCTTTCCATTTTATCCTGTTCTATAACTCGTTGTCTTTCAATAGCCATCTTATATCCCCTTCTTATTGTTATTCATTTATACTTTAATTGTATCCTAAAAATTCAATAGTGCAAGAAACGTCAGAAAGTTCACATAGCTTGATTGTAAACAAATGTAACGAAATGAATACCTTGTGAAATTCAGTTTTCTCAAATGTTTTTATATATATAAGAGAACTAAGAGAAGAGAGGCGAGAGTTATGGCTATTTCAAACATTCAGGAAACTTTATTGATGTACACAAAGCAGAAATCAATGCTTAACAATCAATTATCAGGTGTTATGTTTGATTTGTTAAATGCTGCAAAGGATACTTCCGAAGTCCAGGCAAAATATAATGACAAAATTCAGGAATATTATTATCTTTATATGCAGGATGGACTTGACGAAACTTATTATCAGGAAATAACCGAGCAGTTAGAAAAAGAAAGAGAATTTGAACTTGCTAACTTGAATTCCTGGGAGACCGAGCTTGAACTTGATAAGAATAACTATGAAACAAGACTTAACGAGGTCACAACGTTCGAGGCTACCTGGACAAAGTTAATGCAAACCAATATCAAGAACGACTTTACATACGGAGGTGCACAACAGTAGCGTACAATTTAATAGTAATTATTTCGAAAAAGCGGCAGTTTTGCCGCTTTTTTTGATGTAATATTACAATATGATTAATAATAATGAAAAGTTAGGTGTTTTTATTGTTCCGACGGGTATAGGTGCTGCAATAGGCGGATATGCCGGTGATGCAAGCTGTTATGCAAGAAAATTTTCAAAACTGGCTAAACTTATAGTTAATCCAAATGTTGTTAATGCCGGCGGATTTTCCGGTATTAATGATAATATGTTTTATGTTGAGGGATATTCACTTGATGAATTTTTCAAAGGGAATGTAAATTTACAACCGTCTGTTTCAAATAGGATAGGTATTGTTTTTGATAAGGCTATACCGTCTGATGTTCTAAATGTTCATATAAATACCATAAATGCGGTTAAAACTGTTTACGGAATTGATATTTGCGGTTACGACGTAACATTAAAAGAGGCAGGAGTTGAATTTAATCTTAATTCTGACGGAGTTTCATCCGGTAGTGTAAAAAATATTGAAACACTTATTGCGTCGGCAAAAAAACTTATTGCAAACGGTGCTGAAGCGATTGCGGTTGTTTGTATGTTTGACGATCCTGAGGATATGAATGAGGATTATGCAAACGGTGAGGGTACCGATCCTGTAGGAGGAGTTGAGGCAATAATTTCTCATTGTATGTCTAAAGCATTGAATGTTCCTGTTGCACATTCTCCTGCATTTGCGGATTATTCTATTTCGTCCGAAATAGTTAATCCTAAATCTTCTTCTGAATATATAACACCGACGTTTCTGCCATGTGTACTTCTTGGCCTTTCAAGTGCTCCAAAACTTGTAAATACTGGCGGCATAGGTATTTATAACGTTGATTTTCTTGTAATGCCTTATGATTCACTCGGGTGTGTCCCTGTGTTTGAGGCATTAAAGAAGAATATTCCTGTTTATGTGATTAAAGAAAATACCACCGCATTGAATGTAACAAACAAACTTTTGCATAAATCTGATAATATCAAAGAGTTTGAAACTTATGATGAATGTTACAAGTTCCTTTCGCTTTTATAATTTATCTATAAATTCCAATTTATAGTTTAGTAAATCCGCAATTATGTAAGCCTCATCCAGTGAAAGAGAGCCTCGCTGAAGCTTTCCTGTTAAGCTTTTAAATGTATAAGGTTTTCCGGTCTTCTCTCTCATCATTTCTGCAAGCTTTGTGATAGTAAGACCTCTCATAACTATTAATGTTTTAATAATTTTCCTTGCATACATCCAATGTATTATAGTTTACTTGACAAAACAAGTTAAATTTGTTAATCTATTGCCTATATATGAGTAATATTGCAATTATTCAAGTAATAATTTTTACATAACAGAAAGATGGTGAATATATGAGAATGTTTGGAAAGTATGCATTTACTTTAGCCGAAGTTCTGATTACTCTCGGAATAATCGGTATTGTGGCCGCAATGACGCTTCCTTCAATAATTCAGAAGCAGCAGGACAAAATTACTGTTACAAAGTTGAAAAAGATGTATAGTGTATTGTCCCAAGCATATTTGTTTGCTGTCGGTGAATACGGAACTCCTGACACCTGGGGGTTTGGAAACCGTGATACCGGTGCAGAGGATGATGAGGATACCGATTATGTAGCCGGCAATGCTTCTATCGTGAAAAATATACTTTTTAAACAGGTTAAAAATATTCACATTTGTGATAAGGCTATGGATAAAACTTCCTGTGGACTTGCGGACAGATATTATTATGAAGGCGGCAGTGAAGCCACAGAATTGTTTAGTAAAGTGTCCAGTCTTTCTATTGTTGACGGAAGTTCTGTTTTGGTTCTGATAAACAGTGGCAGTTGTAGTGAAGTTCGAGGAACGGACAAATATCTGAAAAATATTTGCGGGTGGCTTTTTGTAGACATTAATAATGTAAAACTGCCGAATACATTGGGGCGGGATTTATTCGGTTTTTATATAACAAAATATGGTATTATACCTGAAGGTACCG
>JADIND010000122.1 GCA_017694215.1 Candidatus Scatousia excrementipullorum
CTTCTATTTCAGACCTATCGAGATATTTGCCGTTTACTGCAATCGGGTAAGTTTCGTTGTAAATAAGTTCATTTATTAACCATTTCCACTCATCAAGCGCAAAAATATCTTTAATACACTGGTGGCGGTCAAAGGAATTGCCGTCTCTGAATGTTACAAGTTCAAAACCCGTTGAAGTAAAGCATGCAAATTTCGATTGAAAAACAAGGGCGAGTGTTGTCAGCGCCTCGCCTGTAAGTGCTTTTCTTGTATATTTATCTTTGCCATATTCAATAGTAAATTCTTTCATTAAACAACATCCTCGCAATATACCGTGAATTCTCTATCCTCCCCGTCATTTATATTGTTAATATTTCCAATATATGCAGTTGTAGACGTTTTCTTTTCACCTGTATTATCGTCTGTTACCTGATAAGTTAACTGTGTATGATTTTTAGCCCAGCTTTCCATCTGTGACCAGATAGGGCTATCAAAGTGAACAGTATGTCTGAAATGACGCATTTTATCAGCGCCGTTGTTTGCGTCCGTTACAACATCTCCATAGGCACCTGCGCGCTGTTCTACAAAATCACCGCTGTAGGTTTCTTCCGATACTGTTTCACCGGGCTTTGTAATTGCTATTCCGTTTAATATCGCATTTCTAAACTTCTGATTATATAAAGTCATTGTTTATCCCTCCTTATGCTGCCTGACCTAACAGTGTGCTCAATTCTGCGTCTGCCGGGTCTGTAAATAAGCTAATTTTTGCTTTTCGTCCGGTCAAAGCGTCTCTGTAGTAACCGACATCTTTGTAGGTCTGAGAGTTGTACAAAGTAGGCTCTGTGTCCTGTAATTTACTAGGTAAAACGGAATCCAATTCAAACCCTTTTTTTGTTTCGGTATCTTGTTTTACCAAATTATTATTTTGTCCTTCAATAAGCACAGAACAAAGCATACTGTTAAGTATTTTGGCTGATATATCTTCATAAGTCAGCTTTTTCTTTAAAAAGTCAATTGATTTTGCTTTTAAAAACAGGTCAAGAGCAAATCTGATATAACGACGTTTTGCGTCTTCGCCATTAATCATATAACCGCCCCATAGTATCGGGCTTGCATAATCGCTAACTCCGCCGCCGTTAATTGCATTAACTTCGGAATAATAGCTTACGTTCAATGTGTCAAGATTATTCATTGTAGTTGCGTCATAATCTTGTGGGGTAACTCCTGTTACTGTTGAATACAAGGAACCTACAGAACCGAGCTGAGATTGTGCCATAATCGCGGCTAAACCTGTCGCCAGACTTTCAGTATCTTCTTTATGGAAAACTAACAAAACATTATCATTATTAAGGGCAGCTAATTTACTTGCGACATTATCTTCACCGTTTGATGATATTGTGCTTTCTGAAGTTTGCGCTACAAAAAGCCTGTTATTTGACAATGCTTTTGCGGCCACTTTTTCAATATCTGTGGCAGTTCTGCTATCAATACACAGTTGCGCCCAATTAGCATTGACTTTCACAAATGCGTCAATATCTACCCCGTAATCTGTACCGGTAGCCTGATAAACTACAACCTGATTAACATTTGACTTGTTAGGCTCAGTATTGCCTTTTTGGTTCAACAAACATTCAATATCCTTATAAAACTGTGTATCAGCTTTAAACGTAGCTTTAAGTGTGTCTGTTGTGTCAATAATGATAATTTTGTTTGAAGGTATGTTGTAACCCTCTACCATATCATCACTATCGAATTTTGCCGCATATCCGATATTTCGGAAAAAGTTTGAGATATCGGTTGCCTGCGACACGGTAAACCCGATTTCTACCAGTTTGTCAATACTAATCATTCTTTATGCCCTTTCCGTCAACTTTTGTTTGACTTTGATTTGTTTTGTCAGGCGCTTTCGCGCCCGCTTTCCTCTGTTAATAAATCGTCTTCCGACACTTCTATATGTATGTCGTTTTCATCTAAATCAATATTAACAGCGTGAGAAACGGGCAATTCGTATTCGTAAATCTCGTGAAATCCAATAGTCATATCAAACTCATATCTAAATAAATAACCGCCCCCGACAGTTTCATTAAGCGGTCTTATGCCTGATAGATTACGGACTGTCATTTTATCTTTAAACCTGTAATGTGCTTTCATTGTTTCAAAAACAGTGCGCAGATTGTTTAAAGAATTATATGCAAAGGCTTTTCTATCGTCATAATCCCCTAACCCGTCTACATATACGGCGATTGTAATAACAGCAGTTTTATATTGCGTAACCTGTTTTGTCAAGGAATTAGGGAACTGTAATTCTCCGGTTACAAGGCTGTTGCTTTCTGAAAGTTCAGTAAGCATACAATAAGGCTTTTTCGGTACTTTCATTCTTTCAGACTGCCAGTAAACAGTTTTAAAATCTTCAGGTAAATTTTGAATAACAAAACCACGGATTAAATCTTTAAGCTCAAATAGATTAGGCATTGTTACCCCCTTGGTTATCAACACGTTCAATAATCATTACTCTTTGCTCTAAGATAGTGCCTACGCCTTTAGGCTCGGTTGCTACAACCTCATAAAGCAGGTTATCTCGTTCAATACGCTGCAGAATATCACCTGCTTTTACAGGAATGTTAGAGCTGTAACAAATAAATGTTGAGTCAAGTTTGTTGCCAGCAAGAGTTTTATCCAGTTCATAACCCTCAACTTGAATAGAACTTTTAATACCCTGTACAGATACATCAAATTCGCCTATAATTTCCTCTTTATAGCCTTCTGCCCCGCTCGGTTTGTCATAAGGAATTTTGCGGGTTATTTTTATTTTTTCGTGATCTACAAAAGATATCATTGTGTTAAGCATTAATGTACCTCATGTTTTATTGCACTAAATATTTCTCCCGTTAAATACATAGGTGTATTACTGCCTTTGTATACTTTTGTCATTTTCGCGTTTTTAGGTTTAATTGAATTACTTATAATTCTTTCTTTTTGTTTTAATTGCCCCCATAACCCGACAGCATCGTATATCTGATATGTATTTTCTTTTTTTATATTCGCATTAATTTGATTTTTGAAAACTCCGGTTAATTCTTTTTTTATTTTATTACTATTAAATATTCTGATAAAAAGCCTCGGCGGGATATTTAACTGAGTGCCCTTTTTGATATAAAACCATTTGCCGGTATAAGGGCTTTTGAAGCGTCTTGTCTTTTCTACGGTTTGGGTGTTCCCAAATTCCTGATTGCATGCATTTTTAATAAGCGTATAACCGTTATTGCCTACCTGTTTTGCGCCCTCTTCTCTATGAATGCCAACAGTAACATAATGCTTCTCAAGGTTTTTATAAAACGCTTTGGCTGCCTTTGTTGCAATATCGCCTTTTTTATATTCAATTGTACAAACCTGATTATTTACAGCCATACTTCCGCATTTCCCTTCAAATATGGTTTTAAGAATTGATAAATCACACCCTGCGCTACTGTCGCAGTATCTTCCAGAACTGCATCGTCTTTGAATTCAATATCTGTATCACCGACCTTCATTGATTTAATTGCCTGCAGATTAGTAGTTCCTCCCGGTGTGTTAGATAAAGAAATACAATCCGCAAGCTCCATTGTTGCTTGTTTAACAAGGTTTTCATCAGTCTGTTTACATCCGATAATGCGCGGGAATTTCAAGGGCTGGTCTTCTTCAACTTTACAGCCCTGATATTCCCTTTTGTCGATTTCTCGGGTTGCATTGACAAGAAGTAATTTCTTTTTATCATCATCATACGTTGACCAGTTAGAGCCATATTTAACGTTTAAATAAGCGTTAGCTTCCTCTAATGTAACGTATGAATTATATTCAATATCATTTATTGTTATTGTTGGCATAGTTAATTAATCCTTGTACTTCAATCTTATTTTCGTAATAATCGGTTATAAACCTTTTGAGTTCAGAAATATAGTAATTAGCAAAAATTTTTTCTCTGGCAAACTCGTCTCTTAAATTTTCACACGTTAGTTCTCTCTCAATAGAACTAAACAAATGTAAAACCTCTTTTTTATTTTCTTCAAAACTTTTATTTTGATTGTTTGCATTAGTATTAAATACTGTAAAAATCATAAAAATCCCTAAAATTCCCTGTTGTAATAATCCTGTTTTACTTCGATTGGCGGCAAATCTTCATCTTCAACATCTTCTTTTGAATACTCTGTATAAATTTCTGTTGTCTTAAATAAAGTTTTGCCAAAGAGAGTATAATATTTAGTTTTTTGATAAGTTACTTTGTTCATTTTTATAAAAAGGGGCGGTTAAGCCCCTTTCCCTTATCTCCTCTTGCCTTTCGGCGCTTCTTCTTCCTCTTTTTCAGGTTCTTCAACCTTCGGCGCTTCGGGTTTTAAAGTATCAAACTGTTTTTTCTCTTTTACTACTTCAAAACCATCCATTTTATAAGAGGCAAGTTTACTTTCGTCATAAAGTTTATATACTACGTTTCCTTTTCTTATTTTTATCATTTAAGCCTCCTTTATGCTGAAATCTTATCCCATTTTGCTGCGTTCCACGCACCAGTAATACTATCTTCTTTAGCTCTATAGACTTCGCCTTCGTTTGTTGCAACATCACCTATGTTGTATGTAGAGCTTTGATTATAAGCCGGAACATTAATATTACAGAAAATGCTGTCAATATTACCGTCTTTGCCGTTAGGGAATACAAAAGTATCCCAGAAAGAACGGTTTTGGTACAAATCGCCGTCGCCTTCGGTGTGTTGACCAGCATTAAAGTAATAGATTGAAGAAATCTTAGGAACTGTTTTAACAGTTTCAGCTGAAGCGAAAAGAATGTTAATATCCATTGCGTCAGTATCAGGTACACAACCCTCAGTAAAATCAAATAGAGTTTTCATTCTCTCAGTATCTATAACTTCAATCAAATCTACACCGTTAATACGTGTAATACGCGTTTCAACACCTATAC
>JADIND010000123.1 GCA_017694215.1 Candidatus Scatousia excrementipullorum
ATATTAAACACAGATAACAAAGAAATTGTTGAACTTTGTAAGCGTGCTTCAATTATGCCGAGAAAAAATAGTAAAGGGCACACTTACTTTTCTTATGATGAAGTGAAAAATTTGAGAAAAGTACAGGCTCAACAAAAAGTTACCAATCCTGTGATTACCGCAGGGGCAAAACAGCCTACAGCAATCCAGAATATACTTACCTCGCTGAAAGAAATGGAAAACAGCCTGAGTGACAGAATTGCCAAAGTTATTGACGAAAAACTTGAAGGCATGGATGAAGTTGTGGTTGAATTAATCAGATGTAAAACAGATAACGAAACTCTCAGACAGAAAATCGTTGACTTGAATAAAGAACTTTATCAGCTTAAAAATGAACTGAATAGTTATAAACCTGTTGCTATGGGTTTTTATGTAAAGAAAAACGGTCACGTTTGGGAATAATTTATAAAGGAATAACAGGGATATGGCAGTCAAAGAAAAAGAAACCGCAGAAGGCTTGTCACCGAACGAAGCCAGAAGTAAAGCGTTAAAATTAGCTATTGAAAAAATAGAAAAAGATTTCGGCAAAGGTTCTATTATGAAACTCGGTGATAAAGTGTCGGTCAATGTGGAAGCTATTCCGACCGGTTCTCTGGCACTTGACCTTGCCCTCGGTATAGGAGGTGTTCCGAGAGGCCGTATTATTGAAATCTATGGCCCTGAAAGTTCCGGTAAAACAACTCTTGCCCAGCATATTGTGGCAGAATGCCAGAAACGCGGCGGTATTGCAGCTTTTGTGGATGCCGAACACGCTCTTGACCCTGAATATGCAAGAAATTTAGGCGTAAAAGTTGACGATTTGCTCATTTCCCAGCCTGATACAGGTGAACAAGCTCTTGATATCACAGAAGAACTCGTTCGCTCGGGTGCTGTTGACGTCGTTGTCGTTGACTCGGTTGCCGCTCTTGTTCCGAAAGCCGAAATTGAAGGCTCGATGGAAGACCAGCAGATGGGTTTGCAGGCTCGTTTGATGAGTAAAGCTTTAAGAAAATTAACGGGTATTATCGGAAAAACAAATACCACTGTTATATTTATTAACCAGCTCCGTATGAAAATCGGTGTTATGTACGGAAATCCGGAAACAACTACCGGTGGTAACGCTCTTAAATATTATGCTTCTGTCCGTATGGAAATCAAGCGTACGGAAGGTGTTAAAGGCGAAGACGGCGATGTCGGAAACCACGTTCGCGTCAGAGTTGTTAAAAATAAGGTGGCTCCTCCTTTCAGAACTGCTGAATTTGATATTATTTTCGGTAAAGGTATTTGTAAAGTAGGAAATATTCTTGATGTCGCTGTTAACCTTGATATAGTCAAAAAAGCCGGCTCCTGGTTCAGTTTTAATGAAGAAAAACTCGGACAGGGCAGAGATAAAGCGAGAGATTTCCTGACAGAAAATCCTGATATTTTAAGTGAAGTTGAAAGACTTGTTCGTGAAAAATTAGCTGCTCAATAGATTTGTGAAGTTTTGTAAATAAAACTTTTTTGAACTGAAACTGTTGTTATATAAGGGTTTTAAAGAAAGTTTACATGTTTTTGTTTTAAAATACTAGCAAGTATTTTCATGTTTCTTTTTTAAACTAACATAATGTTATAACTGGAGGTTTCACATGCAAGTAAATGCAATAAATGCAAATATCGGTTTTTCCGGAAGATTAAATGTAAAAAATAACAGCGAAACACAAAAACCGTCATTTGAAGGCGAAAAGAGAAATAACGGTGGCCGTGTTTCCAACAGGTCAATGACTAATGCAACCAAGGCTCTTGCTATGGCAACGCTTTTATCGCTCGGTGCGGCAGGTATGACAAGCTGTGACAAGATTGATTTTAATGAAACTCATATTTATCCTGTAGAAATCCCGACAGATACACTAAAAATGTTTTACCCTTACCCTATTCCGGGAACAAATGATACAATTAAAATAAAACCGGGTTATGATTCACCGGTTGCACCTGTTATAGAAGATTTTCTTGACACTCTTGGTATTGACCCGGGGGACGGCAGAATTCCTGTAAGACTTGCTTACACAGACGAATACAAACATCAGCAGGTAAAAATGTTGTTTAATGAAGACAAATCTTCCGTAAAAGAAATGTGGTACAACGTAACAACAACCGACTGGGATGACGAAGAAAACGGTTACATTGAAGGCAAGAACGAAAACTATTACAGATTAGGATATTCAACTCCTGATGAGGATCATCAGCTTGTTGTAAAATTGCAGATGATAAAAGACCCTTCACTTGATAAAAATAATGAGTTGAACTGGGAAAATATTGCAGAAGCAATGTATGACACCGAAACAGGTCAACGTTACGAAATTGATGAAGACGGTGTTGCAACGTACAACGGATATTTTGAAAAAGGTGATATTCCGAATTCCATCTTCTACATCAACCAGTACGGAGCAAGAAGAAGATATACAGATGTTGAAGTACATAGTATGACACCTGAAGACACGATTATTGAAGACTAATAAGAAACATATATTTGAAAAAACAGGTTCTGAGAGATGAACCTGTTTTTTTATACTCCGTAATCGCACAGTCACCGCCGATGTCATCCTGAAAGCGTATTTTAGGCGAAAATTTATTTTTCAAGCTGTTCAGTCATGTAGGTTTTGGTAATCTCTGATTACCGAAACATTTTTGTTGTGGTAAATTTTAATTTACCACAACCTACTGTTCAGGATCTTACCGCCGGTATAGAAAAAGAGATTCTGAACTGTCATAATTCTCGTGAGCCGCAGCGGTTAACGTTTCAGAATGACATGAAAAAATCCCCCTTCTCTTCCCCCTTTAAAAAAGGGGGCTCGGGCTTTGTTATACTTATAAGTCATGTAGGTTTTGGTAATCTCTGATTACCGAAACATTTTTGTTGTGGTAAATTTTAATTTACCACAACCTACTGTTCAGGATCTTAC
>JADIND010000124.1 GCA_017694215.1 Candidatus Scatousia excrementipullorum
GGGTTAGGGAGAGGGGGCGAACATAAAAAGTGAGGCAGAGCCCTGGCCCCCTTTTTTAAAGGGGGAAGCGAAGGGGGATTTTCCTCATGTCATTCTGAAACATTAACCGCTGCGGCTCACGAAAATTGTGACTGTTCAGAATTTCTCTATTTGTGATAATTAAGAGATCCTGAAATAAATTCAGGATGACATGTTGCGTCGGCTGATGATAGCGGAGTGTCAAAGAACCCTCCGGCACTAAGTGCCTTTATATAATATTTAATTTGGCAAGAATGGCAATAGCTTGGGTTCTGTTTCGTGCATCGGTTTTTGCAATAATTTTTCTCATACGGTTTTTAACCGTATGTATGCTCATATGCAAAGTTTGGGCAATATCTGTACAGCTCCAGCCGTTTGCAATAAAGCGTGCAACTTCCAGTTCTTCAAAACTTATTTCTAATGCACACGGTTTATTGTTTTTCTTATCCATTGAATTCCTCTACCATCTTTTCTACCCATTTTATCATTCCGGAAATGTCATAAGGTTTTGGCAAATACAAATCGGCTCCGGTATTTAATATAGCTTCTTTATTATGAAAAATTGAGGTGACAATAAGTTTTGATTTTTTATAAAATTCGTCATTTTTTATTAAACTGCATGTATCAAGTCCTTTTTGAAGTGTTTCACGGCCGGTATCAAAAATAACTACAGCCGGAACCTGCAATGAGGTTTCCGGACGGTTGAATTCGTTTAAGGTTTCAACCTTATACCCCTGCATATTTAAAATTGTTGATAACAGAACGACCATAGCCTCATCAGGCTCAATAATCAGAACTCTGTTATTATAATTTTGTTCTTCAACGGAATTTTCTCCGGCAAGTCTGGTTCGTTCTGTTAAATATGAAGATTTTCCGCTTAATTTTGCAATGTTATGAATATTTATTGCCGCAGTTGTGACATCCTGAATGTTTTTAAACTTTCTGACATCGGAAGTTATTATGCCTATTGTCGTATACATAAATTCAGAACGCCGTCCGGCCAGTTCATCTCCGTGCATCATAATATATCCGCGTTGCAAATCAGCTTTTGTGTAAAATTTTCTCACAACAGTATCAAATGCAAAGATTAAAAAGTTTGCAAGTTTGTCAGCCTTATACGAATTTGTTATCACCAGAAATCCGTCTTCCGACAAGCTTCCCAGAAAATCTTCGCCGTTTATTGCAGAAGTAATAATTGCCGAATATGTTTTCAACAGCTTATCGGAGGCGAGTTCAGTGTATGTATCTCTGTAATTTTTAAAATTCTCTATTGTTATATACAGGCAGGCGAACTCTTTTCCTGAATTTATGGCACGTTTTATTGAACGCAGTGAATAATTTTCATTCGGCAGAAGTTTTCGCATGTCAAGATTAGATTCCAATTCCCTACGCAGGTGGGCTTTTATCCGCATTAAAAATTCATCGGAATTAACAGGCTCACTGATAAAATCATCGGCACCGTTTTCCAGTGCTTTTATTCTGTCATTTGCGTCAGCGGATTTGGACAGTGCAACGATTACGGGACGCATGTTGTAAGTTAAAGCTCTGATTTTTCTGCAATAATCCGAAATGTCACTGTCTATGCTGTCTGAGATTAATATTAAATCAGGTTCGGTATCTTGAATTGTTTTGAGTGCGGAAATAATATTTTTTGAAATTATAACGGTTGATTGTTCGGTTTCAAGCAGTTTTTTATACTTGACCGAAAGTTCACGTCTTTTGTCGATTATCAATGTTACTGTCTGCATTTCAACCTCGCCTGCGTTTCTATGTTGCAAACCGGTAACTGAACTTCAAATGTTGTTTGATTATCGTTTGAACTGACAAAAATTTTCCCGTCCATTTTTTCAACCAGACTTCTTGTAATATAGAGTCCGAGCCCGCTGCCTTGAACTTTTCTGGTAAGAGGGTTGTCTATACGGGAAAACTTTTCAAATATTTTTTCATAATCTTCTTTGCTGATTCCGATGCCTGTATCCGTGACTTTTATTGCAACGAATTCGCAATTATTACAGAAATCCGCAGAGATATGTATTGTGGAATTTTCGTTTGAATATTTTGCAGCATTTTCAATTAAATTTGTCATAATCTGCTGAAATCTGTCCCTGTCAACCAGAATTGTCGGAGTATCTGATTTGATATCAACTTCAAAAGTTTTGTCTTTATACTGGTTTTTGACAATAGAAACAACTGTATTAATTACAGGTTTTATATCGGTTTCTTTATAAATAAAATTATCGTTAACAGAATGCAGTTTCGTGACTGAGAGCATGTTTTCGACAAGTTTTATCAGTCTGTTGGATTGTTCTTCTATTATTTTGAGGAATTTTTTTTTGCTTTCATCATCCAGTTTGTCCCATGAGGCGAGCATGGTTTGTGAGAACCCTCTTATTGAAGTGAGAGGAGTTCTCAATTCATGGCTGACTGTAGAAATAAAATCTTCATAATTTTGTTCATTATCATTCATAATTAGATTATAGCAGAATTTATAATTTTTGTGACAAACATAACATTAATTTAGCAAATTATTGCAAAAAAAAGCCGTCTTAGGAATAAGAACGGCTACCAGACTTGGGGAGGAGGTATGAAAAACTTGCGTTTTTCATATCTATATTTTGTATTACGGAATACAGAAAAGAATCTTTAATAATAAGTATTAAATATCCTCCAAACGGAGGAGAAGCGGCAATACGATTGTGCAGTGTCGAAAAACCCTCCGGCACTTCGTGCCACCTCCCTTCATAAGGGAGGCATTATATTCCCTCGCCCTACGGGAGAGGGTTAGGGAGAGGGGGCGGACATAAAAAGTGCAACAAAGCCTTAGCCCCCTTTTATAAAGGGGGAAATGGAAGGGGGATTTTCCTCATGTCATTCTGAAACATTAACCGTTGCGGCTTACGGGAATTATGACTGTTCAGAATCTCTTTATTTGTAATAATTAAGAGATCCTGAAACCAGTTCAGGATGACATGGGGTGACGGTTGTGAGACTACACAAAGTAGGTTGTGGTAAATTTTAATTTACCACAACAAAAATGTTTCGGTAATCAGAGATTACCAAAACCTACATTACTTGAAAAATAAAGTTTCGCCTATAGGCTTTACGCTTTCAGGATGACAGGTTGCTACGACAGTGCAATTACGCTGTATTAAAAACCATAAGATATCTTTTATTTTTATTCAAATTCAATAACAACAATTTCCGGCAGGCAGTTGAACCTCAAAGGCAGAATGCTTGTCCCTAAGCCTTTTGAAACAAACAGTTTCCCGCCCTTTGTTTCAAAAAATCCGTATGCATATTTGGTACCGTACTTTGATGGAACCACCAGAGGTTTATGTAACACAACCTGACCGCCATGGGTGTGTCCGGCAAGAGTCAAAATAGCATTTTGAGGAAGTTTTTCTATTATGTCAGGAGTATGCGTCAGTAGAATAACAGGATTTTTAGCCCCTGCGATTGCCTTTTCAATATCAGGATTGGCTGTCTGCAAGTCCTCAACACCCGCAACAGTAAAGGTTTCAAAATTTTTGTTTTTATTTTCCAGAACCTCAATCCCGTTTTGTTCAAAAAGTTCAATAATTTCACGTCGTCCCTGCCAGCCGTCATGATTTCCCATTACAGCAAAAGTTCCGTATTTTGAATGCATTTTTGCAAATTCTTTTGCAATTATTTCTATATTTAAATTTGCTCCCTTTTTATGCCCGTTAACATAATCCCCGCCGAGCAGAATTATATCTGCCTGCTGTTTGTTTACAGCTCTGACAAGTCTTTTAAGTCTGTAAATTTCATAAGGTTTAAAATGAAAATCTGATGCAAAAACGAGTTTCAAACCTGATAATTTTTCGGATTTTATCTTCAGATGCTTTACTGTAAGAATGTTAGGCTCAATGATAACCGAATATAACAACAGCAAACAAAAAATAATTAACAAAAATTTCATACGGTATATTATAGCATAAATATTTGTTGTAATATAAAATCAGAATAGAGATTGACATATTTAAGTCGGGTAAAGAGTCTGATGAAAAACAATATCGGTTTTGTAGGCATGATGGGCAGCGGTAAGACAACCATCGCCAGAGAATTAAACAGAGTTTTGAAGGATTATACTTTTGTTGATATTGATGCTGAAATCGAAAAAGGTTCCGGCAAAAAAATATCAGAAATTTTTCTAAGATTTGGCGAGCCCCGTTTCAGAATGCTGGAAAGTGAAAAAATAAGAAAATTTCTCGCCGGCAAAAAACAAATTATCTCATTCGGCGGCGGTGCTTTTGAGGATGAATTTAACAGAGAAATTATTCTGAAAAACTGTCTTACGATTTATTTGAAAGCCTCTCCGGAGGAAATTTTTAATCGCATAAAAGCAGAAACTCACAGACCGCTCCTTTCAAAAAACTTTTCTATTGAAAGGATAAAAGAAATCCTGAGAAAACGCGAAACGAATTATCAAAAAGCTGATACAGTAATTGACACAACGGGCAAATCCCCTTATGATATAGTTGTAGAAATCCTGAAGGTCATAAGAAATGGTTAACGTTTCAATAAAAATCAGAGAAAAAGAAAAATCTTATCCGGTAATTATCAGCCGAAATGATGTTTCCGAAATAAAAGAAAAAATTCATAAATATACAAGAGGCAAAAAAATTCTTGTGGTAATTTCCGAAAAAGTAAACAGACTTTACGGAAAAAAACTTGGATTTCAAAAAGATGAAATTTTCGTTTTAAAAGACGGAGAAGAACAGAAAAATTTTAAAAATTATAAAAAAATTCTGCAAAAAGCTTTGAAATTACAGCTTACAAGAAACGATACAATAATTGCAATCGGCGGCGGAGTCGCAGGAGATATTACAGGCTTTGCGGCTTCGACTTATATGCGGGGAATAGATTATATTCAAATCCCGACAACACTCCTTGCCTGTGTTGACAGTTCCGTCGGAGGAAAAACAGGTATTGATACGGATTTTGGCAAAAATTTAATCGGTTCTTTTTATCAGCCGAAAGCCGTTTTGATTTACACGGATTTTTTAAAGACTCTGGATGACAGACAGTTCAAAACAGGACTTGGTGAAGTTGTTAAGTATACTTTTATTGAAAAAAGCTGCAAGTGTGAAGAAGAATTGAATCTTACAAATTTTTTAAATGAAAATACTCAAAACGTTCTTGCCGGAAATCCGGAGATTTTGACTCAACTAATCGAAATTTGCATAAAATTAAAAGCTTCCGTAGTGGAACATGACGAAAAAGAAAGCGGATTACGTAAAATTTTGAATTTCGGACACACATACGGTCACGCCGTTGAAAAATTTACTAAATATAAAAAATATACTCACGGGGAAGCCGTGGTGAAAGGTATGGAATTTGCATTTAACCTCGCTGTAAAAAAGAATTTGATAGATGTTAACTACAAATACTTTGCGGATGATGTCATTAAAAAGTTTCATTTTAGAAAAATTCCAGACTATCCGCTTGAAAAATTAATTACTATAATGAAAATGGATAAAAAAGCAGAGTTTGATAAAATTACTTTTATATTACCGACTGATTACTCACAGGTTGCAGAATATAAGCTTTCAGAAGATGAATTGAAATAGTCATAAAAGATTTTTACCCGCATAATTTTTAAGAAATATTAATCAAAAAATTTTATATTAACTATAAAATTTATATACCGAACAAAAATCGTATTTAAAAACTTCAAAACCTGAAAGCGTGTAATATCAACACTTTTGCCCTGCTGAAATCATTAAGTTTTGTAAAATTTACTACATCTATAGTATTATTTTTAAAGAAAAACACTCCAAAAAATGATATAATATAAGTGGAGAGAAAAATATATAATCTACATAGCCAATAATCATATTTTGTATATATAATATCCAAAATAGAAAGGCGAAAAAGAAAATGAGTAACCTGCAATTTCAAAATGATTTGAACAAACTACTGGAGATTTTACCGGATAAGGTAAGACAATATGTAGATTATGACCGTATGGACGATGTGATAGAGATAGTTCTGGACATCGGCCGAACGCCCGAGATTCGTCATGCAGACGGCAAGATAGAATATCTGGGGAACGATACCGTTAATTCCGAAGATATTGATTATATCACCTGCCGAATACAGGAATTTACTTCCGACAACCGATCCGGAATCCCCGGAACACTTCACAGAATCAGTGCAATAAGAAACCGTCAGGGAAAAGTGATAGGTCTTACCTGCAGAATCGGAAGAGTTGTTACGGGGACCATTGCTTGTATAAAAGATATTTGTATGATGAACAAAAGTATTTTATTTTTGGGACGTCCGGGGGTTGGCAAAACTACTAAATTAAGAGAAATTTCAAGACTTGTAGCCGATGAATTAGGAAAACGTGTTGTGGTTGTGGATACATCAAACGAAATCGCAGGTGACGGGGACACTCCTCATCCCGCAATCGGACATGCCAGACGTATGCAGGTAACACAACCTCAATATCAGAAAGATATTATGATTGAGGCGGTTGAAAATCACACACCTGAGGTTATTGTTGTCGATGAAATCGGTACTGAAGAAGAAGCACAGGCAGCAAGAACCATTGCGGAAAGAGGTGTGATGCTGATTGCAACCGCCCACGGAAATTCTCTTGAAAGCCTTATTAAAAACCCGACATTATCAGATCTGGTCGGTGGAATTCAGTCAGTTACACTCGGCGACGATGAAGCAAGACGCAGAGCATCTCAAAAAACTGTTCTTGAAAGAGAAAAACAGCCTACTTTTGATATCGTTATTGAAATTCTTGACAGAAATACTCTTGCGGTCTATAAAGATACCGCAGAAGCCGTTGATTACATATTAAGAGGCTGGCCAATCCGTCCGGAAATCAGAAAAGTTGACAAATCTTATGAAACACAGGCTGAACCTAAACCGGAACACAAGCCGGAACCTTCAATAACCGAACAAATAAACAAGCTGGAACAAAAAATTCAGCCGTCAGACAGCCTTAAATTCAACTTCTCCAGACAAAAATATGTTGATGAAGTAAAAGATTTAAAAAAAATCTACCTCTATGCTGTATCAAGAAGCATTGTAGAAAAAGTCATTGAAAGACTGGATTTAAAAGCTGAAATTACAAGGAACATAGATGATGCTGATATTGTAATTGCCCACAAAAATTTTGCAAAAGGCGGAGCAAAAATTCTAAGCACTGCAAACGATTACAGACTGCAGATTTTCTTTATAAAAACAAATTCTATGGCACAAATCCAAAAAGTTCTTAAAGACGCCCTGCAGGTATCAGAAACATCCGAAACACTCCAGGGTTACTATGATGATGCGGAAAGAGCACTGGATGAAGCCAAAGCAGCTATTAACAAAATCCTTGCCGGGGCCGAACATATAGAATTGCAGCCGCAAAACCAGCAGATTAGAAAACTCCAGCATGAACTTGTAGAACAGCACAACCTAACAAGCAAAAGTGTCGGCGAAGGTGCACAGCGGCATTTAAAAATTGTCGGCGGGAAAGATTTTGAAGAAAAACTCGGCTAACGTCTAAAAAAAGTTTACATGTCAAGCAAGGCGGATATAATATCCGCCTTTTTCTTTATAATTAATAACAACTATGTATTTTTATTTTTACGCATCATATCGCTTGAATGATTTTTCAATATTCTTTGTTATAACAGACTTGACCGTATCATATTCGGTTGTCAGTGCGGAAATTTCGGTATCAAGGTTTTTCATTTTCATATCAAGGATATTTTCTTTGTAATTAATTTTTTCTTTTTCTCTGTTGTATTTAGCTTCTGCCTGAGCGATTTTTGATTCGTCTGTAACTTCTTTTATGTAACTGTTTGTCGAGTAGTTATCCTGATAATAGAACCCGTCATCCGCAATACTTGAAAGGTACATTGCACCGTCTTTAAGCATTTCCTGAACGTATTCCTGATCGTGAACCTGATCGTTTTCAACCCAGCCTTGTATACAAATCTGGTTGAACAATGCATCATAGAAACCTGCAATCTGCATGTTATCGCCTGACGTATCAGCCCCTGTTATTACATCAAACATAAAGTAATTATCAATCAGATTACTTTGTTCCCTAAGCTGGTCAACATTGTATTTTGAATTGGAAATACCTTCCATATACATTGCGAAATATGTTAAATATGCTTGAGTCATATAAGTTACGTTAATACCATAACCGTCATTATAGTCGTCCCTCTCGTTACCTTCAGAAACATAACCTATATAATGGTGAACATCGTCCTTAATCCATTTTGTAATTTTGTCGCTGCTCTTCTTCTTATGGTAGTTCCTGTACGCTGCATTTGACCAATCAGCAATAGCATTACCGTTCTCATCTACATAAGACAGGCATTCTACCATTTCCATTATTTTATTTTCAGCATATTGTAAAGCGGCATCTGTATATTCATCACCTGTTGTCAAAGTTTGAACCATTGCATCAAAAATTTTAGTCCAGAGAGTTGAAGAACCTACTTTATCGACAACAGACCAGTCATAGAGTCCGTTCTTTCCTCTTAATTGATCGTTATCCCAGCAAAGCCCGGCAATACTGATTGTATAATCACTACTCAAAAATTGATCAAGTGTAATATGACGGGCATCCAGATGAACATTTTCACCGTTTATTGTAAAATCAAGAGTTGTATCATTGCCGTTTACATCATCACCGACAATTCTTCCGATTTCATTACCATCAGTATCCAAAATAAGTAAGTCCAAATTTGAACCGCCTGAATCAAGCAACAAATCGGTTACATCAATTTCAATATCCTTCAAATACCTTGTTGAAAGTTCTGTAAGAGTCATTTGCTCAATAGTAACGTTGACCAAATCAGCAGAACCTACACCTGCAAGCTGGTTGTAAGTGGTTCTTTGAATATTGTCAGCCATTTCAGTAGTGATAACTTCATTTTTGCCGAGAGCTTCAATGAATGTATTTCTTACATCGGATGAAGGCAATCCTCCCATACCTTCCTGCGGAATATTTGCAGCTCTTGCAGCAGCGGCAAGTTCCGGCGAGAGAACAACTCTTCCGGCTGTATCGGTCAAAGGTGTCGGAGTAAAGTTATTCAAGGCAGAAGGACTCATCAAAAGATTGTAATTCAAATCATTTGCCTGAGAATCGTTGCCGTAGAAATCCCACATCAACTTGGTCTGGTTAATGGCATCCTGATATTCTGCAGAAACTATATTCATATCACGGGATAGTGCGATTTTCTGATGAGATAACCGCATAGATTCATATTCACAGTCAGATTTTCTGGCTGTTATGGTTAATAATCTTGCTTGTGAAGCTGATAAACCCATTTGTGAATCTTTATCCTTTCAACTTAGTAACATTTTCCTGATTGTACATATAGTATTACGGCCTTAACAGACAAAAACTTTAAAATAATAGGAATTTATTGTTACAATAGTTTACATTTAGTCACCGCTCCATGTCATCCTGAAAGCGTAGAAAAATCAGTTAAGCCTTTTTAGTAATGTAGGTTTTGGTAATCTTTGATTACCGAAACATTTTTGTTGTGGTAAATTTTAATTTACCACAACCTACTGTTCTTTCTTTTCTATTACGATGAGAAAGGAAAGAAATGAACCAAAGAAAGAAAAGCACGTTGAATTACGGCAATGCTTCGCATTGCAAGACCAAATGAATGACGTGAAAATTTTCTGTCATCCTGAACTGGTTTCAGGATCTTAGAAAATTTTCACCTTTCTGCTCCGCTATCGTGCTTACGCACATGCTCCGCCATTGGCTGCCTCCCTTGTAAGGGAGGTGGCACGAAGTGCCGGAGGGTTTTTCGATACTTTGCAATCGTACAGCAGGCACACCATGTCATCCTGAATTTATTTCAGGATCTCTTAGCTATCACAAATAGAGAGATACTGAACAGTGACAATTCCCGTAAGCTGCAGTGGGTAACGTTTCAGAATGACATGAGGAAAATCCCCCTTATCTTTTCAACCTCACATAACTATCATTCTGTTAATTAAGTATCAAATCAAATGCAAGATTTTCAGAAATAGTTTGGATATTCATATTTAATTTGTATTCTTTTTTTGCTTTTTCGACTGAATTTATATCTTTAATTAGTTTTATTGCCAGCAATTTATTTTCGTGGTTTGATTTCAAAAGTTCAGTCATATAATTTTGCATTTGCATAAATATTTCTGACGGATTATTTTCTTTCAAAAGTACCATTAGTTCATCGTTAAAATCCAGAACCTCATTTCTGGTGCGTTCAAGATAATTTTCCATAATATTTTTTACGAGTGAAAAATCTCTTGATTCTTCATTCATTGACGGGACAAAAAAGCACTGGCAGCGGGAAACTATTGTTGTGATTACATCAGAACGGTCTTTTGTTAAAAAGAAGAAAGTTGTTTTGGCAGGCGGTTCTTCAAAAGTTTTCAAAAGGGCGTTTGCGGCGATTTCAGGGAAGTTAACTTCGTTCAAACCGGAGATATTACCGTCTTTATCTCTGTCGCAGAAAATCAAAACTCTGTGGTAATCTGACATAATCATTAATTCATTTTTTATCATTCTTGCCTGATCGACGGAGATATTATTTCCTGCTTTGCCTTCATCTTCCGGGGCTCTGTTGTCCAGACGGGAAATGGTCAAAACGGCGGGATGTTTGTTTTCGCGAATCCAGCGGCAGTTCAGGCAGCTGCAGTCAGTACTG
>JADIND010000125.1 GCA_017694215.1 Candidatus Scatousia excrementipullorum
ACTGTCAACATTGGTACACACAGCATGAGAAAGAGTTTTGGCTATCACCATTACAAACAGTTCAAAGATGTTGCGATGTTACAGATGATATTTAACCACTCATCGCCTCAGATAACTTTACGTTATATAGGGATAAATCAGGATCAGATAGATAACAGCTACCGCCAGTTTGAGCTGTAAATACACCATTTTAAAAGGCATTAAACTATTTATTTTGGTGTATTATGCTGAAACAACAGATAAATCAAACTTCTCAAGATTAATTGTTTTGTTCTAATTAATAAAAAATACATCATATTGATTACATACTTCACTTGATACATGTTGAAAAATATGTTATTATATGAACATTGGTTGGAAAAAACACCAAAATAAATATTATGGTGTATTAAAAATGAAGGAGAGAATTATGAATTTGGAATGGAAAGCTGCGGAGTTAGATGAGTTTGTAAGGTCATATAAATCTGATAATTTGAATGTTTATACAGATATAGATGATAATACATTAATGCTATGTTTCGAATTTAAACCAAATCCTCCCGAGAGCAAAGAAATCAGAAACCATATTATACAAAAATGTATAGAAAAATTTTCTTGGTTTAACATAAAAGACTGTTCAGAGCATGGTGATATTACATATGTCGCTGGAACAATACCTTTAAAACCAAATCCGAACTGGAAAACTTATATATATCCGATAGTTATAAATAATGTTTAAAACGGAGTGAAAAATGAAGAAGTATAAAAAATTTTTCATAATATGTTTACTTTTGGGTTTAAGTAATAATATTTCATATGCTGAAGATATATTACAGGCACCTGTTCCAACATTAGATAAATTGCACAGTGAAAATGCCGTAATACCTGATACTGATCCACCGGTACTTTATCCTGAAAGTGCATATTCTATAACTCAAGGAACAGAGGATGACTATAATTTTACAACACAAGCTTATGACAGTTCAGGAAATTTAACTACACAATATTATAAAATTGATTTAAATTTGAAGGATATTTCACCGGAAGGTTTAACCTGGGAAGAAGTTTCAAGCTCTGGAGTAAATACAGTTGATGTAACATTACCTAATAATGAAACAAGGCATTTTCATTTTACATATAAAACCCCTGACGATTATACTCTCGATGCTAGTCATGTCGGTCTTATAATTAAAAAAGAAGATGATATTTATAATATGAATTACATTAAAAATTATGCATATTTTCGTAATAATTTAAATCTTGATCATGTTACGGGAAATTTTATAGGAAATTACCAGTCTGGAGGACTAAGTAACTATGGCACAATAGATTATTTAATCAGTAATTTTATTGCCAATAATAAGACTGGTGATGGTTCAGGTATATATAATTCTGGAACATTGAGATATATTTTTGGAGATTTTATAGGAAATTATACGGCTGCAGATTCTTATGGTAGAGGATGTAACGGTGGCGGAATTTATAATGATAACGGTTTTATTGGACATATTGTCGGTGATTTTATTGCAAATCATAGTTCCAGTTCTGGTGGCGGCATATATAACCAAAGTGGAACAATAGAAAACATAGATGGAAATTTTATTGGCAATTATAGCTATGATTATGGACTGCAAGGGGATAACGGACTTGCAAATGGTGGTGCTATCTATAATGGCAGCGGGACTATTGAGCAAATTAATGCAATTTTCATCGGTAATTATAGTGAAAGTGATGCTTCTACTAACATAAGTTATAGTAGAGGTGGTGCAATATATAACAATGACGGTAAAATAAATATTATTAATTCATCATTTTATAATAATTATGCACAAGCAAAAACAGATGCAAAAGGTGGAGCTATTTATACATACAAGGATATGAAAATTAGTGCCGATAATGGAGTATCAATATTCCAAGGGAATTACACTGATACTAATGGTGTAATAGATGATAATGCTATTTTTGTAAATAATGCAAAACTAACTCTTGAAGCTAAAAATAACGGGCAAATATATTTATATGATAACATACGTGGCACAACCGATGCTAATATTGCGTTAACGGGCGATGAAACAGGAACAATAAATCTATTTAATGATATACATGATGCAAATGTATCTGTCGACGCAGTGTCTGTGAATATGTCAAATGATAATATTCATAATTACAATCTTAATAGTTTAAAATCTGAGGCAAGTGCTAATTATACTATTGATGTAAGTTTAGCCGGTAATGGTAGTTCTGATACAATAACATCAAATGTAACTACAGATGAGAATAATTCTATGAGTGTTGTGACGCTTAATGGTCTAAATTTAATAAATACAACAGATGACAATATAAAAGACAGTTATATTATTCAAATATTAAATACTCCAAATAATAATTTACAACTAGCATTGGGAGAAAATTTAAAAAATTCTAATGTTATATTAGACAGTTTTGAGGGAAAAACCATTAGTGATGAAATTACAAGTGTTGTAAATTGGAATGATAAATTCGAAACCTATAAAGAAAATATTAGTATTGTCGGAGACGTAGTTCTTGCAACTACAAATACGTTAAATGATAGTATAGGAATAAATTTAACAGGTAAAGAAATAACAAAAACAGATAGAGTATCACTAGGCGACACACTTGCACTCGTAAATCAGCTACAGACAGAGGAGGACAGAAACTTCAACTTTGATACCGCAGAGGATAAATATAATGTAACAGGAAACCTGGGACAAACTTCCGCAGGCACATTGAACATTAACGGTGTTGCAGAAAACGGAAACCGTTCAGAAATCAACCTTAATTCAAATTCAGGTTTTGAACTGACAAATAATTCCACACTGAATATAAATAACACGAAACTTACAGGCAATGAAACTATAATCAATGTTTCTAATTCCGATGCTGTTGTAAATTTGCAGAACTCTCACATAGACGGCAATATTTCATCTTCAACAGAATACAAGATGAATATTTCCGGAAGTGAAAACGATACAACCATAATAAACGGCAGTGCCGGAAAAGCAAACACAAACCTAAACGGTTCAGAATTTCAATTTGGTTCTGAAACATTAAAAGAAGGTTCATTAAACGCTCAAAGCGGTACTGTTAATTTGCAGGACGGTAAAACAACAACTTATGAAATAGGAACACTTACATCTGATCAGAATACAAACTATAAATTAGATGTAGATTTATCAGGCGAGAACAGTTCTGCAGATAAGTTAAGTGTCGGAAACAGCTCAACAGGTACAGTAAAAATTTCATCACTTAATTTTGTAAATTCAAAAACTCCGGAGAATGAATTTGTTGTTCAGCTTTTAGATACGGATAATAATAACATTCAACTGGAATTGGATAATAATGTTTCAGGTGAAAATTATGCACTCGGTCAGGTATCAGAAACCACGTATGATGCAGTTAAGTCTAATGTAAACTGGCAGGATAAATTCAATTCTCATACAAAAGAGGGTACTAATTACGGTAATATGTCGCTTGCAACAACAGATACAACAAATGACAGTATTGCACTGACGATTACCGATACAAAATGGCAGGAGGGTGAAAAAACTGTTTCAATGGGCGATACTCTCGCACTTCTAAATCAGCTTGAAACATCAGAAGATAGAAACTTTAATTTTGACACAGCCTCAGATGTATATGAAGTAAGTTCAGACTTAGGCTCAACATCTAAAGGAACATTAAATATTAACGGAGTTCTTGCTCCTGTTCCAGAAGGAAACAGCGGGCGTTCTACAATTAACGGTAACAATCACTCATTATTCAAACTGGATAATGAAACAACTTTGAATGTGAATAATGTTAAAATTACAGGTGCAAATAACGTTGTAACTGGAAACAATAAAGACACTGTTGTAAATATCAATAATTCTGAAATTTCAAACAATGCAGAAGGTATTAAGACCGCAGGTTCTGTAAATATTTCCGGAAATTCAGTAATAGCAAATAACGGCAACGGTGTAGAAGTAACATCTGCAGATAGTGTAATTACTCTTACTTCCGGTGAAATAACTTTACTTGATAAGTTAACCGGTGTTGCAGGAGCAAAATTGAATGTTAATCACAGTACGGTAAATTTTGCCAAGAAAGTTTCAGCACTTGATATGATTGCAGAACAGGCAAATATTAATGTTGCGTCGGACAACTTGTTTGACGGGAATAATATGACTGTAAATTCAGCCTCAAACCTTAACATGGCAAACAACGCAGTCGGCACAATGCACCTGAATAATTTAACATTAAAAGATAATCTTAATATGTCTGTTGATGTAGATTTGGCAAACAAATCTATGGACAGACTTACCGCAGACAGCTACAATCTAGGCGACAACAAAGTTAATGTTAATCAAATGAACATGCTGTCAGACAGCAAGAATGTTACAACAGAAGTGTTGTTTGCCGATGAAAATTTAAGAAATAATGTTACAACAACCGTAACGGAAGTTGCATATTCTCCAATCTACAAATACGGGGTAGGCTACAATCCGTCAACTGGAAACTTCACTTTCTCCCGCGGTTCAAGCGAAAACTACAATAACGTGAACCCATCCGTAATGGTTGGCCCTGTTGCCGCTCAACTAGGTGGTTATGTAAGTATGTTAGATACTTATAACAATGCCTTCAACAATATGGATATGAGAATGCTTAACCCTGCAAGCGTCAGACTTGCACAAAAACAAGCAAACAGATATGCAATAACCGAAGAAGCAGACGGCGTAACTTACAAAGTAAACGAAACAAATTCCGGCGGAACATGGGTAAGACCGTTTGCAGCTTATGACAGCGTCGGATTGAAAAACGGACCAAAAGTTGACAGCTTCTCATACGGAACATTCATCGGCGGTGATACTGGTGTTCATCAATTCAAAAACGGCGGCGAAGGAGTCTTGAGTGCCCATGTATCATATCTTGGAAGCCACCAGTCATTCAACGGCAACAGCATTTACCAGAACGGCGGCAACCTCGGCTTAACCGGAACTTACTATAAAGGCAACTTCTTCACAGGCTTAACTGTAAACGCAGGAGCGAGCGTAGCAGACGCAAGCACGTGCTATGGCAGCGAGGATTTCCCGATGTTTATGGCAGGTGTTGCAAATAAAACAGGCTACAATTTTGAATTTAGAGACGGCAGATTCATAATTCAGCCGAGTTTACTCTTAAGCTATACCTTCGTCAACACATTTGATTACACAAACGCAGCAGGTGTAAGCATAAACGGCGACCCGTTGCACGCGTTACAAATTTCACCGAACGTAAGATTTGCCCTCAACACTAAAAACGGCTGGCAGCCATACTTAACAGCAGGAATGAACTGGAATATTATGAACGATTCACAGTTTACAGCCAATATGGCAACTCTGCCGGATTTAAGCATGAAACCTTATGTTCAGTATGGTTTGGGTATACAGAAAACGATTAATGATAACTTTACAGCTTACGGGCAAGTCTTGCTCCGCCATGGCGGCAGAAACGGTATTGCCGCAAATGCTGGGCTAAGGTATATTTTCGGACATGAAAGCAAACCACAGGAAGATATATAACGCATAAATAACAAATAAGCCGCAGGAAAATGTTTTTCAGATACTTTATACATAAAAAACTATTGCCTGCGGTTTTTACATGGTTTAATCGGCTTAGGTTGGATTTTTTTGCTGTTTAAAAATTTTTGTGTACATTTTGTGTATTTTGTGTATTTTTGATTAAAATTTATCAAGTTTCATAAACTTGTACAATTCAACAAGAATAAGTATTTTGGGCATATAAATCAATTTTAAAGAAAGTAGTTATTAACATTTTAAGGGATAGGTCGCGCGTTCGAATCGCGCCAAGCGCAAATTTTTTCGTATTTTTTATTTTTATAATTTCTTAGATTGAGCGATTCTCAAGTTGTAGTTTTCGTGATTCGAAAACTACAAGCGTTCTGCCCACGGGGTATCCTGAGCTATATAGCTCGTGCCACTCGCCTACAGCAACACTAAAAGTTTCTAATGTATGTCACCCTGAAAAATTTTCAGGGTCTAAGTTCTTTGAGAAAGACTGAATAAAGTTCAGCATGACAAAATTTGTTTATCCCGTGTAAACAGTTATCTATTAAGTCAAATTTCTCTCCTCTTCCACAACAAAAGGCTTTATGCTAAAATAAAACAGGAAAATGTTATGATGTTTATTGAATTAGTAAAAAATATAAATCAATTCAATTCAATGATTCTTGGCTGGTCAAATAAGTACATTGAAATGCTGCCGGTGGCGGACTTTGTAAAAGATGCAATTATAGACAGTCTTAACCTCGTACCTTTCCTTTTTATAATTTTCTTTTTCATTGAACTTTTTGAAATATATTTTTCAAAAAAAATGAAACATATACCTGAATACTCCAGAAAAATCGGGCCGTTCATAGGTGCATTAACAGCACTGGTTCCGCAATGCGGATTTTCAGTTATTGCAAGTACTCTTTATATAAGAAACCTTATCTCAAAAGGAACCCTTATTGCCGTTTATATTTCAACTTCAGATGAAGCTATTCCGGTATTGCTTGCACATCCTGAAATGCTCCATACAATAATTCCGATTTTAAGTACAAAATTCATTCTTGCAATTTTAACAGGTTACTGTGTAGATTTGACATTTAAATCTGTAAAAAAACAATCCATTGAATCGGAATACATTGAAATTGAAACTCATGGCTGCTGTCATCATGAAATTTCAAATGACAGATTCAAAAAAAGAATACTAATTTTACACCCGCTAAAACACACATTGAACATATTTGCATTTATTTTAATCGTATCATTAATCTTAAACTGGATTTTAATGATTTCCGAAGGACATTTGCAACAGGTATTTTTCTACAATTCTCCTGTTCAACCGGTTATATCAGCAATCATCGGATTAATTCCAAATTGTGCAATATCTGTCTTGATAACTATGCTTTATATTGAACATGCAATAAGTTTCGGTTCAGTAATTGCTGGACTTTCAACCGGAGCTGGTTTAGGACTTCTTATCCTCCTTAAAAAGAACTGCAGCATTAAAGATTCTGCTATAATTGTTTCTATTCTTCTCGGAGTAAGTATTGCGGCAGGTTTAATTCTTCAGATTTTTACATAAAGAAAAGACCCTTAAAAAAGGGTCAGTTGGAATTAAGAATAGCTGGAAGTATGAAAAAGATTAATTATATTAAAGTCTTTACAAAGATGTTTTACAATTACCCGAGTGGGTATAATTTTATTGGAGATTAATATATTTTTTTGCACAATCGAACATCGCATTTACAAGTGCCGCATTAGAATATATGTTCATGCCGTTAGTTTCAAGAACCTGTTTCATACGGCGTTCCCACATATTATAAACATCATCTTTGTTCAGTTCCAAAACCTGAGCAATCATGGTAAGTTCCTTATAGTCAATCGGGAGTGGAAGATTACCTCTCAGAATATCAACAATTTCAAGACGCTTTTTACGGGGAAAAGCTTTCAAAAAATTAACAACCGACATTTTTTTTGCTTTCATTTCGTCTTTTAAATATTCAACAAAATCATCAATAACATGCGGTTCCTGCGGAATTTTATATTCTTCAAATTCTTCAGGCTCAATTTCCATGACAGTTGCAATTCGTTCTAGTGTTGTTCCTCTTGTTGAAAACGGAATGGTATCATCAATAAGGTTATAAACGTAAGAAAGTGTTACCCCTATCATTTCTGCAAAATCCTTTTTATGAAGTCCGTTTTTATTTAAAAATTTTGCAACCTTTTCCGAACTTTTTTCCTGTATTACGGGTTTATCTTTTGATTTCATATCTATATCCTCATATTTGTTTAAATTCATTATCAAATTAAAGCTATTCTATCGAATTGTTAAGCGAAAGCATGGCAAACCGCCACGGTAATATTTATTTAGGTTAAAATAATAAGTATAAAGGGACATAAAATGAAATTAATAACAGGCTTAGGAAACATCGGGGAGAAATACATCTTTACACGGCACAATGCTGGCTTTATGGTGATTGACAGATGGGCATTGCTGGAGAATCTTTCATTTAAGACAGAATCAAAGCTAAAAGCCGCTACTGTTAAGTTTAAGTTTAACAATGAGGATATCATATTTGCTAAACCGACAACTTATATGAATCTCTCGGGTGAAGCCGTAAGAGCAATTATTGATTACTACAAAATTGATATTAAGGATATTTTGATTATCTACGATGACATATCACTTGACTTAGGAAAAATAAGGTACAGAGCAAACGGCTCTGACGGCGGGCACAATGGAATTAAATCCATCATACAGCATCTTGGTACTAAAAATTTTGACAGATTAAAAATAGGTATCGGCCCCCAGCCGAATATCCCGTCAGAAAATTATGTACTGCAAAATTTTCCGAAAGACAGCCTTGATACATTAAAAGAAGTTCTTGATAAGTCAATAGAATCGGTTAAATATTATCTCCAAAACGGAATTGAAAAAACACAAAATACATATAACTAACCCGAGTGGAGAAGACAGTAAAAATTTTTCAACTATAATAAAAGAATAAGGAGTATAAATTCATGAGTATAGCATTGGCAGAACAATATGAAGAAAACGGCGAATACGAAAAAGCACTTGATGAATATAAAAAATCATACGAATCAAACAGCAAGGATTTAAGTCTTCTTGAACGATTGGGAAGCTTATCCGTAATGCTTGATAAAAAAGATGATGCCGAGTTGTATTACAACAAAATGCTTGAACTGGATGCCACAAATGTTATGGCATACGAACAGCTCATGGATATATACGTAACTACAGACAAGTTTAAATACTATATCTATAGAGGAAATCTTCATTCCGTAAGCCACCAGTATGAACATGCCATTAATGATTATAAAAAAGCTCTGAATTTCTGCCATGAAAATCATGAAGCTCAGGTTACTACAAGATTTGTACTCGGAACTCTGTTTGAACAGACCGGAAACACAACAAAAGCCATTGATGAGTATTTAAAAATTCTTGATATTGACCACACACAACCCGAAGTATACATAAGACTTGCTAATATGTATTTAACGGAAGATGTACCGGGCAGTGCAATCGAAACTCTTGAAAGAGCAATAAATGACGGCTGCGAAAATGATACGATAAGAGAGCAGCTATCAAGGATTTATCTACGCAATAATCAGCCTGAAAAAGCTAAAGAAACCACAAAAGACGAATTATTCAAAATCAAATGCATGATTATTGCCGGAGAAAGGGATGAGGCGTTTAAAGAGTTAAGCAAAGTTGAGGCAAAATATAAGGATAACCCTGAATTATATGCACTTAAAGCTCAATATTACTATGAAGAAAAAGATTACGACAAAGCACTTGAAAATGTCCTTGAATATAACAAACGTCAGCCAAATACCCCTGTAGGATTCCAGATGAGTGCATTAATTTACGAAGGTAAAAAAGATGACTACAATGCAGCTTTGAACTGGGGAAAATATAATCTTTCAAGAGGGAATAAAGACGTTGCAATAAACGAATTTCTTAATGCATACCAGCTAAAAGATGACGATGCAAATCTTTTGCAGACGCTTGCAACTCTGCTTGAAAGCACCGGCGAAAAACACCATGCTATGGAATTTTACGAAAAACTCCAAAAACTTGAACCTGCAAACAGAACAGCGTTGCAAAAACTTGCAGATTACAGGGAAAGTATAGGTGATTACAGAACACAGGCTGACTACCTTGAACAACTGCTGGAAACGGATAAGAGAAATTTAAATCTCATAAAACAACTCGGACAGTTACAAGAAAAATTAAAAAACAAACCCGAAGCCGTAAAATATTACAAAAGATACCTTGAAATTGCACAGCAGGGTGCTGATTTTGATAAAATTCAGGCAAAACTTGCCAAACTTGAAAACACTGAAATGGTTCAGGAAGAAGGCTTGATTGACAAAATCATGAGATTTTTCAATAAAGATTAGCCCGCCTAATTATCGACATTTTATATAAGACTTTGAAAAGCCTGAGCGTACATCTGGAAAAAGGCAATTACAACATATGCTACAAAACAGCCTATGATTATCAAAAGTGCAGGTTCAAAAGCTTTTGATAATACTTCCGATGCTGTTTCTAATTGTTTATCTATTGCAATAGTTACATCACGAAACATCTGCCCCAGTCGTCCGGCCTTTTCTCCGCTTGCTATTAAGACATTCAAAACAGGCGGAACAAGTCCTGATATACTGAAGGCTTTTGATAACTCCTGACCGTTCATAACGATTTTTTCAACATGTTCCGCCTGTTTTTTTATTATCCCGTTTGAAATTGTATTTTTAGAAAGTTCCAAACATTTATTTATCGGAACACCTGCCTCGTAGGAAATTTGCAAGACCGCGAAATAATAAGCAAGGTCTATATATTGAACAAAATCTTTAACCTTTGCAACATCAAGCAATAACTTGTCCCAAAATTCTTTAAAAAATTTTTGAGAAGCTAACCAGTAAGAACCGAACCCTACGGCAATAACTGTTATCAAAAAACTTACCCAGTTTGCAAATAAAATTTCACAAGGAACAGTAATCAGCTTAACCATAACAGGAATATCTGCAGCGTCAATATTAATTTTCTCTATAAATTGCGGAAACACATACAGACCACATAACAAATATACAACAACAAGCATCAAAACAAGTATAATCGGATATACAGACATAGAAAGAATTTTCATTCTTAAAGAATCCTGTTTTTTCAAAAGATTTGTAAGGTATTCCATAGATTTATCAAGCGTACCTGAATTTTCACCGGCTTCACAAATTGAGATATAAAGTTCGCCGAAAACAGGCTCATAAGCCCTTAAAGCATCAGTAAAAGTTGCACCTTTAAGGATTCTGTTTTTTAACCCTTTAGCCAGCAATTTTATCTTATCTTTTGGTGCATGGAGCTGTGCGGTTTCAAGAGCTTCCAGAGTTGAGATTCCGGACGCAAACATTATACTGAGTTCAGAAGTAAAAAGCACTTTATCGCTTAAGCCCAGATGAATATTATTTTCAACTGTCTGAACTACACTCTTTTGCTGTTCTTCCACATAAATACCGGTAGGCAAAAATCCGAGAGCCTTAACCTTAGCTCTTGCCTCAGCAGGAGTTTCAGCTTCCAGAGTACCTTTAACTTCAACCTTATTATCTTTTATTGCTGTATAATGATAAATAGCCATAACCAATATAAGTTTATATTATTTCTTTAATTTAATCAAGATAAAACATGAAAAAAGCGGTCTTACCTGACCGCTTTAAACTTATGACTGATGAACTTCTTCTGAATGTTCTTCTTTTTCCTCTTTTGCTCTTGAACGGCGTTTAGAAGCCTTTTCAAAAGCAATTTTATCATCAACCAGTGTAATTCTGATTGTATCACCCGGAGCATATTTACCTGAAAGAATTTCTTCAGCAAGATTATCTTCAATCTTACGCTGAATAAGACGTCTTAAAGGTCTTGCACCGTATGCTTCAGAGTAACCGTTCTTGGCAAGATGATCTTTAACTTCATCAGTAACCTCAACAGATAAATCTCTTTCAGCGAGACGTTTGAATAAATCCTTCAACATCAAATCAACAATTTGTCTGATTTCTTCCTGAGTCAGATGTGCAAATACAATCGTCTCATCAATACGGTTAAGGAATTCAGGTCTGAATGCCTTTTTCATTTCTTCTGTAACTGTTTCTTTAAGCTTTTCGTATTTGTCTTTAGATTCATCATCCGAAGTTGAGAAACCTAAGCGTGATGTTGTTGTAATCATACTTGCACCGACATTGGAAGTCATGATAATAATTGTATTTTTAAAATTGATATGACGACCTTTTGAATCAGTCAATCGACCATCATCAAGTATCTGAAGCATGATATTAAATACATCAGGGTGGGCCTTTTCTATTTCATCAAACAACACAACAGAATAAGGTTTCTTTCTGATAAGTTCCGTCAAATGACCTCCGTCATCGTACCCGACATAACCCGGAGGAGAACCGATAAGTTTTGCAGTTGAATGTTTTTCCATAAACTCTGACATATCAACTCTTATCATATTATCCTCAGAGCCGAATACTGCTTCCGCAAGAGCCTTAGCAAGTTCTGTTTTACCAACACCTGTAGGACCGCAGAAGATAAAGCTTCCGATAGGTCTGTTAGGACTTTTCAAACCGACTCTTGCACGTCTTATAGCCTTAGAAATAGCCACAACCGCATCATTTTGACCGATTACACGGGCATGTAAAGTTTCCTCAAGCTTAAGAAGTCTTTCACTTTCGCCTTCAGTTAACTTGGTTACAGGAATACCTGTCATAGTAGCAATAACTTCGGCAACATTTTCCGCAGTTACTGTCGGTTTATTTGCTTCATGCTCTTCTTTGTATCGTTGAGTCATTTCTCTGATACGTTCTTTTAAATCAGCCTCATCATCACGAAGCTGGGAAGCCTTTTCAAATTCCTGATTTCTGATAGCGTCTTCTTTCTCTTTTATTAAAGCTCTAAGTTCTTTTTCAAGCTCTTTTCCTTCAGGAGAAAGAGTTGAAACTTTCAACCTGACTTTTGAAGATGCTTCATCTATAACATCGATAGCTTTATCAGGGAGGAATCTGTCCGTGATATATTTATTAGAAAGTTTCACTGCCGCAACAATCGCTTCATCAGAAATAAGAAGTTTGTGGTGGTCTTCATATTTAGGTTTCAAACCTTTTATAATTTCGATAGATTCTTCTTCAGTCGGTTCTTCAATCATAACAGATTGAAAACGTCTTTCAAGAGCAGAATCTTTTTCTACATATTTTCTGTACTCATCAAGTGTTGTTGCACCGATAACCTGAATTTCACCTCTGGAAAGTGCAGGTTTCAGAATATTTGCAGCATCAATAGCCCCTTCTGCGGCACCTGCCCCGATAAGAGTATGCATTTCATCAATAACAAGAATAATATTACCTGCCTGACGAATTTCATCCATAATTTTTTTCAAACGTTCTTCAAATTCGCCGCGGTATTTAGTACCTGCAACGAGAAGCCCCATATCAAGCTGAATAACTTTTTTCCCGTCAAGAATATCCGGAACTTCCGCATTAACAATTCTTATCGCAAGCCCTTCCGCAACTGCAGTCTTTCCGACCCCCGGCTCGCCGATTAATACAGGGTTGTTTTTGGTACGTCTGGCAAGAATTTGAATAACACGTTCAATTTCTTTTTCACGTCCGACAACAGGATCCAATCTCATTTCCTGAGCGGCAAGCGTCAAATCTCTGCCAAACTCATCCAGACTAGGCGTTTTTGTTTTTCCGCCGGAAGAACTTGAAGAAGAGGAGGAAGTTGAAGAACTGCCAGCAGTAGCCTGAGGCTTAGACTCGCCGAGCATTTTAACAACATTACTTCTGATTTTATTCAAATCAACGCCAAGATTTTCAAGGACTCTTGCGGCAACACCTTCGCCCTCTCTGATTAAACCTAACAGCAAGTGTTCAGTACCGATATAATTGTGACCGAGCTGTCTTGCTTCATCCCAGGATAATTCAAGAACTCTTTTGGCTCTCGGAGTAAACGGAATTTCAACGGCAACGAAACCGGAACCTCTGCCGATAATTTTTTCGACCTCAGCTCTGGCATCTTTCAGGGTAACGCCCATAGACTTAAGAGTTTTTGCCGCAACACCTGTACCTTCTCCGATAAGCCCAAGAAGAACCTGTTCGGTTCCAACAAAGTTATGTCCCAAGCGACGGGCTTCTTCCTGTGCCAGCATTATAACCTTTATAGCTTTTTCCGTAAAACGTTCAAACATTAATTAGCTCCTATTCTCTCTTAATGATATATATTTTACATAAAAAGTAAAAATGTTTCAAGGGGGCAAAGGAGCATTACAAACAGTTTTAAAATTTAGTTGTAAATACAAAAAAATTATTTAGAATTAATAAAAAGAAAGGAGAAATACATGAAAAGCCTCATTATGACTGAAAATCAAAGAGGCAAGTCCGGCTTAACCACTAAAAACACACACGTTAAGGGATTTACGGAATGTTCAATGACATCAGGCAGTGACAAAAACGGAATGGGATGTGCCTATTGGGCAAGTACAGACGTAAGTCCGGCGGA
>JADIND010000126.1 GCA_017694215.1 Candidatus Scatousia excrementipullorum
GTATTTAAATTCTCTTCTTTTAATATCGTCATATTATTTTTTTCGTTGCAAAAGATTACAAAGTTTAACTTTTGTAGCAAAAGTAATACTTTTATATGATTTTATTGTATAATTACTTTAAAGACGAGGTGGAAATATGATGACATTAGCAAGTATGAATGAACTGGCAAAAGAAGTTTTTGATATTGAAGCAAATTCTATTTTGCGTTTGAAAAATAATATCGGTGAAGCTTTTGATAAAGCTATTGATATTATGTATAGCTGCAAAGGCAGAGTGATTATTACAGGCATGGGAAAATCAGGTCTTATCGGTAAAAAAATTGCGGCAACCCTTACCTCTACCGGTACACCTTCCTACTTTCTTCACCCTGCTGAAAGTACTCACGGTGACAGCGGTATTATTACTAAAGAAGATGTGGTTGTTGCTATTTCCAATAGCGGCGAAACTCAGGAATTATTAAATCTATTGCCGTTGATTAAGCGTTTCGGTGTAAAAATGATTGGAATGACAGGAAAATTAAATTCAACTCTTGCACAGGCAAGCGATGTCGTTCTTGATATTTCGGTTGAAAGAGAAGCCTGTCCTTTAAATAAAGCTCCTACAGCTTCAACTACTGCGACTCTTGCTATGGGTGATGCTCTTGCGGTTTGTCTTTTGAAAAAACGCGGATTTACAGAAGAAGATTTCTTAATTTTCCATCCGTCAGGTGCTCTTGGTAAAGGTTTCTTATATAAGGTTTCCGACTTGATGAAAACGGAAGATTTGCCGGTTGCACATGAAAACGACAAATTCAGCAAGGTTGTTGAAATTATTACGGAACACAAGCTCGGTATGGCAATGATTCTTTCTCCAAGCGGTGAACTTTCCGGTGTTCTTACCGATGGTGATATAAGAAGAACTCTTATGAAATTCGGTGATACTTCAAATCTTATTATTAAAGATGTCATGACTGTTAATCCGAAAAGAATTACCGCAAATTCTTACGGGGCAAGTGCACTGAATTTGATGGAAAAATATTCAATTACAGCTCTTGCTGTTGTTGATGAAAGTAACAGACCTATCGGAGTAATTCATATCCATGACTTATTGAAAGCAGGTGTAGCTTAATGATTAAACTTGCAGCATTTGATGTTGACGGTGTTATGACCGATGGAAGTATTACTTATGATGATAACGGCGTTGAATATAAAACTTTTAACGCAAAAGACGGGCATGGTATTGTTGCACTTCACAATGCAGGAATAAAAACTGCAATTATTACCGGAAGAAACTGCAAAGCAGTTGAAAGACGTGCTAAAGATTTGAAAATAGATGAACTGTATCAAGGAGTTAAAGATAAACTTGCCGTTCTGGATGAAATCCTGAAAAAGTACGATATTTCTTATAATGAAGTGGCTTATATGGGCGATGATATTCCTGATATTTGTATTTTAGAGAAAGTTGAAATCGCAGGATGTCCTAAAGATGCAGTTCAGGAAGTTAAAGAAATTGTTAATTTTGAGGCTGACAAAAACGGCGGATGTGGTGCAGTCAGAGAATTTTGCGATTGTATATTAAAACAAATTCAAAACTAGGAGAAACTATTTTATGTATGAAATAAAAACACAGGCTTTTTTTGCAGCCGCTCATCATCTTTTAAATTATGACGGTAATTGTGAAAATCAGCACGGGCATAACTGGATGGTAGAAGCTTATGTTACCGGTGAAACGTTAGATAAGAGCAATATTCTTATTGATTATAAAGTTTTAAAACGCGAATTGAATGCGGTTTTAGAATTGTTGGATCATAAAGATATTAATGAACTTCCGGAATTCAAAGGAGAAAGTCCTTCAAGCGAGATGATTGCTGCATTTATTTACGGCAAACTGAAAGAGAAAATTGTACAGTTGAGTAAAGTTTCTGTCTGGGAAACTCAAACTTCATGCTGCAGTTATTATGAAGCAGAATAATTTGTGGAAGATTTAAAAGAAAGAGAGAAAAATGAATTTAATACAATCAATATTAATGGGGCTGGTTCAGGGGTTAAGTGAATTTTTACCGATTTCAAGTTCGGCACACCTCGTTTTTACGTCAAATTTTTATAAGGTTTTTAAAGGAATTGAAATTGTAAAACATTCAAATGAAGAAGTTTTTCTTGATATTATGCTCCATTTCGGAACATTGATTGCTGTTTTGATTTTTTTCAGAAAAGAAATCTGGCAGATATTAAAAGCTCTCATTGAGGCATGCCGTAAAAAAGATTTTTCAAACCATGACGCGAAAGTCGGATTGTATATAATTCTGGGTACGGTTATTACAATTATTCTGGCTCTTCCTATGGAAAAATTTGCCGAACATCTTGTGTACAGTCCTCAAATTGTGGGAATATTACTTGTAATTACAGGTTTTGTACTTTTTGCAAGTGAATACATGTCAAAACATCTGCCGGCAAGAAAAGATAAAGTTGATTTAAAAACTTCCATCTGGATAGCTCTTGCTCAGGGACTTGCTGTTCTTCCGGGATTTTCACGCTCGGGATGGACTATTGCAACAGGACTGTTTAAAGGTCTGGATAGAGTTACTGCTGCAAAATATTCTTTTCTTTTGAGTATTCCGATAATTCTCGGTGCTTCTATGGTTTATCCGTTTATAAAAATAGATATGGCAGAGGCTGTTACTTATAACTGGCCGGCTATTATTGCAGGAACGGTTGTATCAGGTGTTGTCGGGTATTTATGTATTAAATATTTTATTAAATTTTTATCCAGATTTTCACTTGCAATTTTTGGATATTATTGCATAATTGCCGGTATTTTTACTACGGTATTTTTTAATATTTACAAGTAAAACTGTTTTTGATAAATTAAATATTGTCAAACTCTGCTTTTTGAATATTAGGGATAAATGCATAAAATTTGTGTAAATAAATGTAAAGATATTATCCTAAATGGCAAAAAATATTTTTGACGTGTCTTATATATACAGACTTAGTTTTGTGGAGTAAAGATGATTTTACCTATTTCAAATTACAGTAGTAATATAAAATTTTCATCCGAGCCGAATAACGAGGAGAAAAAGCTGCCTTATTCCAAGGATACTTTGTTGAAAAATAACTTTGCAACGCGTGCACGTATAAGCATGGATAAGATGATGAACGCGTTTACGGTGTATCCGGTTAAAGGTTTACGCGGAAGCCGAAACTCAAACTTTTATGAATTTCTGACAATGGGAACAGTTCCGTATCTTATAGGAAGTGGCATGCTGATGGCAGTTTTTCACGGTCCGAGCGGAAAATATAATCCGTTTAACAGTTTCAGAGCAAAAGCTCTCGGCACGAAAATGGCTCTCGGCGTTCTGTTCTACGGAATAATGAAAGAAGTTTCAAAAGCCTTTGTCACAAAGCCTGTTGAAATGTTGACCGGTGTTGATACAACAGTACCTTATGCAAAATTTATTTATGAATTGCCGGAAAGTATTGATGATACGGATATTACAAGTATTGAATACCATCAGGCAATGGAAAGTACGGAATTTCCACGCTGGGATTTGTTATACGGGGATGAATCAAAAGGAGAAAAACGTAATTTCAGATACGATAAAATAGCAAAAAAACTCGGCATGGGTGACAATTTGAATGACTCAGATCAGGAAGTAAAACAAAGAATAAAAGAAATTGTTGTAAAAACTATGACTGCCAAAAATCTTTCATCTTATCTTTGGGGAGCACTCGGCGTTTGCGTGGCATTCCAGACCCCTTGGGAAGATCTTTTTGCGGCTAAGGGATTTAAAAATTCCGCAAAACAGTTTGGAAGG
>JADIND010000127.1 GCA_017694215.1 Candidatus Scatousia excrementipullorum
ATATAAACCGGATACCCCTCTGCAATTACCTGATTAAATGCACTATACAGGTTGGAATAGGATTTTTTAAACGCAGCTTCAAGTGCCTTTGCATTATTTTTTTGAATTAATGCAGGCAAAGTCATTGCCGCTACTACTCCTATTATCCCTAAAGTTATTAACACTTCCGCAAGAGTGAAGGCTGATTTACCATTACCTCTGGACAGGGCAGAAAAAAATTCTGACAGTGTAGATATTTTTAAAATATTCCCCATACAATACCTCCAAAATATAATCTTTTTATTTTATTTTACAATGTATAAATTGTATATAGCAAATAATACATTGTAGTAATTAATTTGTCAAATTAATAAAATTCATATATGGATAAAAAGGACATTCTAAAAGAATTCGGCAGAAATCTAAAAGCTGAAAGAAACCGTGCGGGGTTATCACAAGAACAGCTTGCCGAAAAAATAGGATTATCATACGGGCAGGTAATAGGAACAATCGAGCGGGGGGAAACAAATACATCATTATCAGTTATTGTTTCAATTATGAATGCTCTTGATTTGGATTTTGAAAAATTATTCGACAGAAAACTAATTAAATAACTTTTCAGTGTAAGTTTTCATCTTATCGGTAACTTCGTTATAATTTACTGAAACCGGTGTAGATTTTGAGGTTTTTATTACATCAAGAAAAACTTTCGCATGCAGCGGCTTTTTGTCATCAAGAAAATATTTTGAATTTGCAGCGTCAATCCTTGCCGGAACTATCAGACCGCTTTCGGTCATTTTTTCTATATTTTCCTTTGATGAAAGATATTTTATCAACAAAACGGCTTCCGATTTATGTTTGGAAGATTTTGCTACAGCCCAGCCGGATGAATCAAGCGGAACGACACTTCCCGCAGCACCTTTTGGAAAAGGTGCAATATCCCAATCAAAATTTGCTTCTTCTCTGTACTTAGGGACAAGCCAGCGTCCTGATATCTGCATCCCGAGCCTTCCCTGCAAAAACATCTGTGCCGTCGTCGCACTTGCACTTTCGGATTTTAAAGGGGCTGCATGGTATTTTTTTCTTAAATCCGCATAAAACCGTAAACCTTTTTGAGATTTTTCATCGTTTATAATATTTTTCGACAAATCATCCGACAGCACCCCGCCGCCCTCGCTCATAAGAAAGGGCAGATAAAACATCAAATCTTCCTCAAAACTAACACCGAAAATATCAGGTCTTTTTGTCAATTTCTGAGCCGTTTTCAAAAATTCATCAAAATTCCACTCCTTATCCGGATAACGCACACCGGCTCTATCAAAAATATCTTTATTATAAAAAACAACAAGATTGGAAACATCCCTTGGTATCCCGTATAAAACACCCTTCCACATCATAGAATTAATCGCCTGCGGGAAAAATTGTTCCCGTTCAAAACCGTATCCGGACAAATCCTCCAGAACTCCGGCATTTGCATAGACAGGCAGATTTAAATTATTCATAAATATAACATCAGGTGCGGTGTTTGAGGCAAAAAGCAGATGTATTTTTTGAAAATAGTTCTGCGGAATATGCATAAATTCAATTTTTATATCAGGATGAAGTTTCTCAAAATCCGTCAAAATCGGCTCTAAAATATCAACCTCGGATTTTGAGCCCCAGCTTGCATACTGCAGAACAACTGTATTATCAGACTTGCCGCATCCGTATAAGGTACAGATACAGCAAGTCAAAAAAAACAATTTAATTATTCTTTTGAAGATTTTCACTCTCTTCACACGTTACTCTTTTACAGACTAAAGTTCAATCAAAACGCCCATTTTATCTTTGCTGACTTCTACGAGCGATCTGAACCCGTCAGCTTTTACCATATAAACATTCGGATTGTCCTGTCTTACCTGCAGAGGTTTTTCGATATTTGTATCAAACTTCTTCAATACAAATATTTCCTCTTTAATTCTGCCGACAAGAGCAGTTTCACCATCAAGGTTTACTATATAAAAACCGCGGTCTTTATCAATATTAAATCCTGATTTAACAATCAAACCGTTCAAATATTTTTCTTTTGTATCAGCTTTAAGCTGGGAAATAGGGTTTGTTATATTTCCTGTGGCTTTAACATGCTGTTCGGGTTTTTGAATTTTTATTGAAGGTTTAATATTTGCAAGGCTGTCTGCAACTTTGTTTGAAAGATACTCTGGAGCGGTGGCTCTGCTTGAAGAATCTTCCAGTTCCAAAAATTCTTCGATTGTTGCCATTGAATAATCCATGGAAGCAGGTTTTGCCTGCGGAATTTCTTCTTTAGGCTTAATTTCAACCGGTTTATTCAAGAGTTTACCACTCTTTTCCATCAAATCGCTAACATTAAGATTGCCGCCGTTAAGCAGTCTTGCAGTTGAATGAAGTCTGGAATAACCGAGGTTAACATGCTGACCTTCCTGAAATGCAGAACCGGTAACTTCCGAACGCTTTTTAGGCAGAGGTTTTGTTCTGAAAGATTCTTCAAGAGCAACCTTGTCTTCAAAAGCTTTGAATTTTTTTGCTTTTGGAATAGATGCTATACTTTCTATCATATTATTTGCAATAACATCTTCTTCCCTGTGAACTGTAATATCTCTGAAATTCTGTTCCAGTTCTCTCAGGATAACATCTTCATTAAGATTTGTTTTTTCCGCATTCGGAGAATTCATCAATAACTGTTCCAGACTTACAAGATCTGTTTCTTCATACGGTTTGTTGTTTTCCATAATTTTCTGTTCCTGCTTTTTCCTTGCTGCATGTTTTTCAAAATCGTTTTGAACTTTTTGAGCGGCACGCAATTCCTTCATTTCGTTTTCTTTTTGTTCTTTTTCGGACTCAAGCTTGTTAATTCTTTCTTCAAGAGCCTGAACCGCTTTATTAACCTCTGCATCCACAACTTTTTTTACGGATACTTTTTTCGTCTTTTTAACCGGTTTGGTTTTCTTACCTTTGGCAATTTTTTCTTTTCTTGAACGCGGTGCCGGATTAGCTGCAGGCGGTTCAACGATTTCTATAGGTTCAACAATCTCAATCGGCTGAGCGGAAGTTTTCTGCTGCAAAACTACTACATTATCATTATGTTGAACCTGTTTAGGATTATTAAGCTGCCTTGCCGGCTTTTTCATTTGTGCTACCGTTTGTTGAATATTGTGAGCGGTTTCACTTACAAAAGAATACTGATTGGTATCTGCAGCAAGAACAGCTTTTTGCTGCAGCGGCATACTGTTATCCGAAACTGCGACATACTGCTGATATTTTTGCTGCCAGCCTATATTATCATCATTTATAATTTCATTATAATTTGCTGACACAGAAGGTTTTTCAGCAATGTTGTTAATAAACGATTTTCTTAAAGAGTTTGATGCTGATATTGAATTTTTAATAAACTTGAATAACAGCAAAATTCCGGCAAGCGGCACCAGAGCCATGGCGAAACTAAACGGGATATTTCCCTTATCTTTAACCGGAACAGCAGCAGCAGTCTGCTCAGCAGCAATTTTTTCAACCGGTTGTGGCTTTGAGGAAACAGCAGCAGAATCAGCTTGTGTAGAGATAGGTGCAGATGTCTGCTGCCGGACACTTTTTACATCATTTACATTATTTTTTATATCTGTTTTAGGCTGCTCTTTTTTCAGGACAACTGCAACCGGATTGGTTTTAACAGTTTCATTCTTTTTATCTGCGGCTTTTTTCTCTGCTGTTTTTTGAGTTGAAGCCGTCACTTTTTTTGCCTGTGCTGTTTGAACTTTATCCTGAGCATTTGCATTATTTGCGGAAGCTTTTGTCTGAACAGGTTTAGCCTTGGCAGATTCATCCTGAACATAAGCAGGAGTGAAGGTTCTGGTTCTGGATTTTGCAATTAAATCTCTGTAGGCTTGCTGTTCCGGAGTTACCGGCATACTTTTTTCAAGACGGGTTTTTACACTAACAGGTTTCGTTGTTGTGAGAGTAACCTTAGTATAACCATGCCCGCCGTCGCTGACGGATTTGACATCAACATCAGACACAATATCTTTAATTCCTGAAATATCAGGAGAAGCACCCGCACTGCCTGCAAGATTAGGCATTAATATAACATAGGTATTGTCAGCTTTTTGGGTAACAGCAATATTGTCACCATACGGATCTGTTGTATACAGTGTAACTTCAACGGAAGAATCGTTTCCGCCTTTTCTGACATCAAGCTGGGTAAGGCTGTTTCCCTGTGCCTGAAGCGGTGGCAGCTGCATTAACCCTAATATTAACAATAAACCTAACACTGCTTTAGTGCTTTTTATATTCATTTTAAATCCATTTAAAATTTTCCCTACACATATATATAATACATTGAGATGAAAAAAATTGCTAGTTTGTTATTTTATGTTAAGATATATGTATGAAAAGCGGATTCACAGCAATAATAGGACGCCCAAACGTAGGCAAATCAACCCTTCTGAACCAAATTTTAGGTCAGAAAATTGTCATAGCAACTGATAAAGCCCAAACAACAAGAAAAAGAATTAAAGGAATTTATACAACCGGAGAGGGGCAAATCGTCTTTATAGACACTCCGGGTGTACACAAACCGCTTAATAAACTGGGGGATTTTCTTCTTGACGAAGCAAAGATTGCTGTACCTGACGCGGATTTGATTATTTTTCTGGTAGACGGCACGGAACCTGCCGGCAAAGGCGATAAATGGATTGCTCAAAATCTTCTGCAGATTAATATTCCGATAATCATTGCAATGAACAAAGTTGATAAAACTAAAAAAATCGAAAAAGTTGAAGAAAATCTTTTGACATATAAGACTTTGTTTGAGAAGAATTACCCTGTTGTAAAAATTTCAGCAAAAACCGGCAGAAATATTGATACTCTTATAAAAAACATTTATAAATACCTTCCCGAAGGCGGACTTCTTTATCCGGAAGATATAGTTACGGAAGAAACAATGAGAGATGTAACCGAAGAAATTATCAGAGAAAAAA
>JADIND010000012.1 GCA_017694215.1 Candidatus Scatousia excrementipullorum
CATTTATATATAGTTTATAAATTAATTATTAAATTATTACTAATTAATTTGATGAATAACATTGACAATTTTCTAATTATTATATAGAATTTCTTATTATCAAATAGAATTATTGTATTAAAATTCAATCAACAAACAAAATCTAGACAGGTATGAAGATTATTAGCTACAAAAAACTGCTGGGAAAATTTAAACTTGAAATGTTTGGTATAAAGCTTACTTATACATGCTGTCATAAGAAGTTAAATTCGTATATAAGCCTTGGAACAAACTGTTTTGTGCGTAGGATATTTACAGAATACGGCTTAAAACCTAAAAAGAAACAAGGTGAATTAAGTTGTCCGTTTGATTTGTGTCATATGCCAGTAAAATCGGTTGCCGAAATTTTAGAAAATAATTTTTATGATTTTACGGATAATATTACTGCTTATGGGGATGAAAATACAACCTTGCGTTGGTTTAATAAAAAATATTCCATAGGATTCAATCATGACACCACATTGACATTGAACGAATTCAAAGAACGCTACCAAAAGCGTATTGAAAATTTCAGGAATATTTCGCACAACGCAAAGTTTTTGACATACGCAATGGCTGTTTATAACAGAAATTTTTGCCCTGAAGATTTGAATAGAATTTATAATGCGTTATTGAAATTGCGTAACGGGCAAGATTTTGAATTTATAGTGTTAAGTTTTGTCGATAACTCATCTCCCGAAAAATCTTTTAACATTAACAACCTTAATCCTTCAATAAAATACAATGAATATGATGTTAGAAATATAAAAAAGTTTATGTCAGAATGGTTTCATAAAAATGGCGTGAGTGATGATATTTTAGAAAAGATTGATTGCGATATAAAACTAAACGAAAAATCATGTTTGTAGTACAATGGAAGTGTGTAGTAATACTCAAGATAAAGGAAGAGAAAATATGAAAACACTTTCACCATTACAAATCGAAAGATTGAAGTATCAGCCAAAGCTTCCTGAATGTCTTCAAAAAGGCATTAACTCTCTTGAACTGATTGAAGGTTCAGAGACTGAATCAGTCAGAGATCAGGAACAAATTAAAGCTTTATTTAAAAACACTTACGGTAAACCTGTAGTTACTTTTAAAAATTCTATTTCATTAAACGCATCTGATGTGAAAAATGTCGGCGTAATCCTTTCAGGCGGTCAGGCTCCGGGCGGGCACAACGTTATTGCAGGGCTTTATGATGCACTGAAACAGGCAAATTCTGCCAACAAACTCTATGGTTTCTTAGGCGGCCCGTCAGGTATTATCGACGGAAAATATATTGAATTTTCAGATGAATTTATTGACCAATACAGAAATACCGGCGGTTTTGATATCATCGGTTCAGGCAGAACTAAACTTGAAACAGAAGAACAGTTCCAGAAATCACTTGCCGTTTGTAAAAAACTCGGAATTTCCGCAGTCGTAATCATCGGCGGTGACGATTCAAACACCAACGCAGCTCTTCTTGCTGAATGGTTTGTTAAAAATAATACCGGTATTCAGGTTATCGGATGTCCGAAAACTATCGACGGCGATTTGAAAAACGACCAGATTGAAATTTCTTTCGGTTTCGATACCGCTACAAAAACTTACGCCGAATTAATCGGTAATATTCAGCGTGACGCTAATTCCGCTAAAAAATACTGGCACTTTATTAAAATTATGGGCAGAAGTGCTTCTCACGTTGCTCTGGAAGCAGCTTTACAGACTCAGCCTAATATCACTTTGATTTCGGAAGAAGTTGAAGAAAAGAAAATGTCACTGGAAAGTATTATCAACTACATGTGCGACATTATAGTTAAACGTGCAGATAAAGGGAAAAACTTCGGTATCGCTATTATCCCTGAAGGGTTGATTGAATTTATTCCAGAAATGAAATCAATGATTGCAAACCTTAACGATATTATGGCTTCTCTGGAAAATGACCCTGATTTTGTAAACGCAACTACAATTCGTGACAAATTTGATATTGTGGAAAACAGACTTGATGAAGCAAATGCAAAAGTTTATAATTCATTGCCTATCTTAATTAAAGGTCAACTTCTGGCAGATCGTGACCCACACGGCAATGTTCAGGTTTCTAAAATTGAAACTGAAAAACTCTTAATTGAAATGATTGAAACAAGACTTGCCGAGCTTAAATCACAGGGTGACTATATAGGTAAATTCTCAGCACAATCACACTTCTTCGGATACGAAGGAAGATGTGCATTCCCGTCAAACTTTGATGCTGATTACTGCTATTCACTCGGCTACAACGCTTTTGCATTAATCAACTTTGGTCTGACAGGATATTTGTCATCAATCAGAAATCTGACTGCACCGGCATCAGAATGGGTTGCAGGCGGTGTTCCGCTCACTATGATGATGAATATGGAAAAACGCCACGGCGAAATGAAACCTGTAATTCAAAAAGCTCTCGTCAAACTCGACGGCCCTGTATTCAAACAACTGGAAGAAAACAGAGAAGACTGGGCTATGAATGACAGATACTTATTCCCTGGTGCAATCCAGTATTTCGGTCCTTCAAGCGTTTGTGACATTACAACATGCACACTTCAGCTTGAAAGAGCAAAATCATTGATTAATGCATAATTAATTGCAAAAAATAAAAAATCCCTCCTTAACAGGGGGGATTTTTTATTTCAACACTCTTCCGGCATTCGGGAAAACGGGATTTTACACCCCTGCCCCGGTGTTTCAAAATCTTACCACCGGTGAGATCCTGAAACCAGTTCAGGATAACAGAAAATTTTCACGTCATCCATTCGGTCTTGCAATGCGAAGCATTGCTGCAATTCAACGTGCTTTTCTTTCTTTTCTATTACGATGAGAAAAGCGGATTGTCGGCAGAGGGCGTAGCTAAGCACACGACGGCAATGTGCCGGCGGAGCATTGGCGAAGACCCGTTTAATGCCGACAACCAAGAAGAAAGAAATGAACATAATAAAAACTTATAAATATAACAAAGTCCTGGCCCCCTTTTATAAAGGAGGAAGAGAAGGGGGATTTTCCTCATGTCATTCTGAGACGTGAGCCGCTGCGGCTTACGGAAATTGTAACTGTTCAGAATCTTTTATTCTATACCACCGGCAAGACCCTGAAACAAGTTCAGAGTGACAATTTTATCCATTATAAGCCGAATTTGCTATATAAGCCCCGGCATCCCCCTCTTGACAAATTTGAAAAAATCATTAACATGGTCATGAGTTAAAATTGAGAGGAGCTAAATTATGGCAAATTCAAGCGGAAATTCACTTTTAACAGGTATTTATGCAGGTTTGACAAATACATACTCATACCTTGCAGCCCAGTACCCGAACGGAGTTACACTTGAAAATATAACAAAAGCACAGGGAGATTCCACGAAAACTCCATATTTTAATAACACATTTGCGTCTTATCTGCAGAGCAATTTTTCACAGATAGACAAAGATAGCGACGGAATAATTTCGTCGGAAGAAATGACCAATCTTACAAACAGAATGTCTGTTCAGGGACTTACAAAACAGGAATTAACCCAGTTGTATGCATCCGGTGCAAGCGGTATTTCACAAGACACAATCAGCAATATTCTTGAGCACTTTGACGATATGGACACTAACCATGACGGAAGATTAACCAGTGAGGAGATTTCCGCCTACAGCGTCAACTGTGCAAGATTGGAAAAAGAAGACGAATTCAATAACAAATTTGCAACTGATATGTCTGTATTTTACGGCAGTGAATCAAGTTCAACTGACGGAACATACAGCATGTTGAGCTACAGATACAAAAACAATAACAAATAATTCTTAGTAACATATTTCATCAGCACTTTGTGCAGAAAAAGGAAAGATTATTGCGGCTTGCCATTCAAAAGGTATGCCGCAACTTTTTATTCAGTGAACACTTTTTCGATACGGTTTATTTTGTCGGGCACAAAATTTTTGTCAAAAAAAAAGCTCTTTCTTAATGAGAAAGAGACGAGATTAGTATAGTAAAAATTTGCCGGAATTAATTATTACCGTATTGAGTATAACCTATAGGCTTTCTTTGCTTTTGTTGTGCGAAAAGTTCCTGAACAGCTTTGTCAAAATCTTCTTTTATAATTTTTACAGAATCCAAATCTTCCGGAACAAAAGTTCCTTCATCCATTTTTTTGTGAATTCCGCAGCGTTCGTAAGCGTTTGTCTGTGCAGAGGTCATAAGTGCCGGAATATCAGAACCGGTTGCCTTTTTCTGATAAAGTTCTTTGGCAAGTTTATCAGTATCAAGCTCAAGGTCAACTGCCGCATTTTTCTTATGAATATTAAGGATAGCTTTCAGACCGTTTTCATCAGGCAGTTCAACCGGAATATGCAGCCCGAATCTGCCGGAACGTAATATTGCTTTGTCAATGTCATCTTTTCTGTTTGTTGCGGTAATTACAACAACCTGATCGCCGTCTTTTTCCAAATCACTCATCAGAGTTAAAAGCTGATTTACTACTTTATCTCCGTAAACATCCTGCCCTCCGCGTTCTTTAGCTACGGCATCAAATTCATCAATGAAAATAATTGACGGCTGCTGCTCCTTTGCCATATCAAAAAGTTCACGCCAGTTTGCCTCTGATTGACCGACCCATTTTGATTCCATTTCACTTCCGTTGAGTTTTATAAAATTAACGCCCGCCTCATTGGAAAGAGCAAGTGCAAGTCTTGTTTTACCTGTTCCAGGAGGTCCGTACATTAATGCCCCGTGGTGTACAACGGCATTTTTGTAAGCCTGCGGATATTTCAAAGGATACAAAATCCCTTTTTTCAACATATCAATAGCTTTGTCCTGACCTCCTACATCCTTAAACATTACAGGTTGTACGTTTTTTGTCTCATCTTTGGCCATCGCAAGAATTGATTTTAAATTCTGTTTTTCTATGGCAGGTTTTACATCTTTTTCAAAGTCAAGAATGGTTGAGAATGTGCCCCTTAACATACTCAAATTAGCTTTAGGGTTATCCTTTACCGGCATTTCAAATTTGCCGAGTTTTATTGTATCTCCTTCAACAATGTAGCAGCTTTCCGTCGGTTTAAGGGCATCCCTGCCGTTTATAAGTATATTTTCTTTATTCAGGTTCCAAACCTCGGTTTCACCATGCGGGTGTTTTATAAAAGCAAGCGTTCCCCCTACATTGTCATCAGGAATAAAGAACATCTTTTTGAAGAGTTGATTTGCTGATTTGTAAGATGTTTTTAAAGCTTTTTGTGCTTCTTTAAGCGATTTGCTGACAAGAATCATTTCTTCATGCTTAAATACCTGAAACAAAGAAGCAATTCTGTCTGCAATAGGGATTTGTTTACCCATTTCCACAAGAACAGCGGGTACAGATGCCGTAAATGAAATATTTTTATTCTTTACAAAAACATCATTATAATTTTTATCTGCAGCAAGAGACATTGATTTTTCCGACAAAAACAGATTTTTATTTTCCGCACTACGCGGCTTTGATTGATTTGCCGGCTGTAAATTAGTGTAGTTTAAACCCTTAAAATTTGTAATAGCACTTACCTTCATAATATGTCTCCTTTAATATAATCCGTCCCGTAAAATAAAACTAAAAAACAATTAAGCTACAATCAAATGCATGACAAGCGAATGAATACGGGACACCACAAGTCTTGAAAAATCCGCATTGACACAAGATTTCTTTGAAAAAATATTCAAAAACCCTAACTTTATTGCTAACATACTACAAGTGTAGCAGATGCACTTAATCTTGTCAAGTATTAATCCGGATAATTTTTTAAATAATACAATTAGTTTACAAAAATCCGCATAAGGGTTCAGGAAGATGAATTAGGAAACAGAATATTTAACCGGCTCTTTTAATAAAATTTTTATGCTATAATTCAGTTATGGATAAGAATATTGATTTAGCTGAAATTACGGAGATGGTTGCAAGAAAAGAATTTCAAGAGGCTAAAAACCTTCTTGAAAAAATAGCAACCGATGATGAAAAACATATTGAAGAACTTAAACTCCTCGGATTATGCAATGTTAATCTGGAAAATTATAAAGAAGGACAGAGCAATTACGAAACTGTTGTAAAATACCGTCCGGATGATGCAACAAGCTGGTTTTATCTTGCAAGCTGCTACGACTGCCAGAACGATATTCTTCACGCAAAAGCAGCTTATCAGGAGGTTATAAAATTAAGAGAAAATTATACGGAAGCATACAAATGCCTTTGCGTTCTCTTTGTTAAGACAAACGAAGAAGAAAAAGCCGTTGAACTTGCCAAAAAGGCTCTGGAGTTTGAAAAAGACGATTATACACTCTACTACATTATAGGAACGGCATATATGTCAATGAAAAAGTTTCAGGAAAGCCTTGAATACCTTGAAAAAGCTCTGGAACTTAATCCTGAACACGCACAGCTTTATAACAATCTCGGAACGTCCTACGTTACAATAGGCAACTTTGAAAAAGCATATGAAAATTTTATGAAAGCTTCCGAACTGGATCCTAAAAATTCCATTACATATTTTAATATAGCTTCAATTTTACAAATACAAAATAAACACAAAGAGGCCTGTGAATATTTTCAAAAAGCATACGTCATCGAGCCGAATGACAGTTATCTTACGGCACTTGCTCTTTCTGAAGTAAAACTTGAAGACTGGGACAACGCGATTAAGCATTACAAAATTCTTGTTACGCACCATCCGGAAAAACAGAATTATCAGTATAATCTTGCCGCCTGCTACGAGATGACAGGACAGTACAATTATGCAATAGGAATACTGTCAAGACTTGTGGCAATGAATCCGAAATCAGTTTCAATGGGGCAAAAACTTGCAGGACTATTTGTCAAAATCGGTCAGATACAACAGGCAAAAGAAATTTATGAAAAAATTCTGCTGCAGGGAAATGTTTCGTTTGAAATTTACTATGAATTTGCCCATCTTTGCACAATGACAAAAGATATGGACAGAGCGGAAAAAATTCTGAAAAAAGTTGTGGAATTGAAACCGGATTTTGCGGATGCACATAAAGATTTAGGCGTAATATATTTAAACAAGCGTTTGTTTGATTATGCAAAAGATGAATTTGCAGCAGCTCTTGCCGCGGCTCCTGACAACGCCGCAATTCTTTACGAATACGCAAATTATCTTCATGCCACAACTGATTTTCAACAGGCTGATGAATATTATCAAAAAGCACTTGAAAAAGAACCTGACAATACTGATTTTCTTGCTCTTTCCGCATTGAATAAACTGCATACGGACGATTTGAAAACTGCACGGGAACAGATTGAAAAAGCTATCTCAAAATCTGTTCAAAACGCATTTTTACTCTTTATTGCGGGTAAAATCAGATATCAGGAAAAGGATTTTGAAGAAGCAAAGAGATTTTTAATCAAATCCTATGAACTTGAAAAAAATGATGAAGTAAAGAATCTTCTTGCACTTTGCTATTATGAACTCAAAGATTACACACAGGCAGCAAATATTTTCAAAAGTCTGCTGCAAAATAACCCGATGAATGTGAATATCCTTTTAAACCTGGCTGGATGTTATAAAGCCTTAAACGATAACGATGAGGCATTGAAAACTCTTGAGCAGGTAGTGGAAATTTTTCCGGAATGTGAAGAAGCACACGAACTTATCAGAGAGTTATCTTAAATCAGCCCAACATTCAAAAGCTGCAGAAACTTATATTTTTGTGAGAGGATAAATGGAATACAAAACAAACGTAATGCGAATGCTTGACAAACATAAGATTGACTACAAGCACTACACTTATGCCGGAACAGACGCCGTAAGCGGTGTTGAAGTTGCAAAAGTTTTGAACCAAAATCCGTTACAGGTTTTTAAAACTCTTGTCACAACCGGAAAATCAGGCTCCCATTACGTATTTATGCTGCCGGCGGAAAAAGAGCTTGATTTAAAAAAAGCAGCACATGCAGTAGGTGAAAAATCAGTGGAAATGCTGAAATCCAAAGAACTTTTACCTCTAACGGGATATGTCCACGGAGGATGTTCCCCGATAGGGATGAAAAAATTTTTCACTACAACCGTTGATTCCTCTGCACAGAACTTTGACACTATTATTTTCAGTGCCGGAAAAATCGGGTATCAGGTAGAAATGCCGATATCACAACTGCATAAAGTAATAAAATTTGGACTGGCAGACATTACGGCCTGAGCGTAAAAATCAATAATCTTCATCCAGCCTGAGCGGTATGAGGAATTTATAAAAACGGTATTCC
>JADIND010000128.1 GCA_017694215.1 Candidatus Scatousia excrementipullorum
CAATAATAATCCCTTCTTATACTCTTAATATTCTATTATAAAGTTGATATATTGGCAAATCGTTTATAAAATATAAATATGCTGGACTTTTTATTTTGTATAATTAACGAAATACGTTCTTATTTTGTGCCGGAGCAGGTGGTTTATGAAGTCACGGGCGAGTGCAAAAAATGCGGAAAATGCTGCAATTATATGTACAGTGTTGACACGTATACGGAAAAGGAATTCAAGATTATGCAGTTTCTCTTTCCGGCATACAGGAGATTTTACATAACAGGGAAAGATGAAGAAGGGAACTTTATATTTGCCTGCAAACTCGTAACGCCGGAGGGCTTATGTTCCGATTACAAACACCGTCCGCGGATGTGCAGAAATTATCCTGCAAAAAGGGTTGCGTATAAAGCAAAACTGCATGACGGCTGCGGGTATAAAGTCAATATTAAAACATTTGAAGATTATCTAAAATAAACATAATATCAAGGGCGGCAGGTTTTATATTACAAACCTGCCGCCGGCTATCTCCATATCTCGCTCTTTAAATCTTAACTTTTATCTGGAAAAACCTTCATTATGGTATTTTAAAAGCCTTGCAAGATGCCATTCGCGTGCTTCTGCTTCTTCTATTGTGTTTTTAATATCTTCAAGTTCTGCAAGCAGGGTCTGCAAATCTTTTCTCTGCACAACATATGCCTGCTGCTGAGCGGCATGAGGTTCGCCTGCTTCCGTCCAGCCCATTGAAAAACAGTTATTTTCAAAGAGTTCATTCATATCAAACATACACACACCCTCCGCATATTTAATCTTTTTGCGTAATAAACGAATGGAATAAATCAATCAAATCGAATTTGCCGTATTTTTCAGGTGCCGGCATTCCGTCATATTCGCTGTCGCCTGTTACCTTATGTAAATCTCTTACCTGCTGATAGTCAAGCGAATCAAAATTGAAACTTGTCATTTCAGCGTAATCTACCATTAAATCTTCCATATCCATTACTTTTTTATCTTTCATTACACACTCCTTTTTTGTGACTGATAACAGTTAAAGTATCGGAATGCTTTTTAAGAAACTTTAATATTTTAAATGTTGTTGTAACATAATTTTACATAGTACCGTTAACTTTAACGAAAAAATATAGTTTTCCGGTACAAACAGTCTTTTGCATTCTGTTGAACAGTTGGACTTTTATGATATAATTATCGTGAAAAACGGAGTTAAGTTTTTATGATGAGCCAGAATAAAAAATTATCAATAGCATTCTACTGGCACATGCATCAGCCTGTTTATCAGCTTTCGCCGGAAGGTGACTATCTGATGCCGTGGACAAGGCTGCATGCAGTCAAGGACTACCTTGATATGGTTACAATGATAGATGATTTTAAAAGTATCAAGCTTAACATCAATCTTGTACCGGTTCTGCTGGATGCGTTTATTGACTATGGCGAAAAAGGCATGCACGATTTGCACTCAAGGCTCACTGTCACTCCTGTCGAAAATTTGACCGCAGATGACAAAGAATTTATTCTGAACAATTTTTTTGATGCAAATTATCAGACAATGATTTTGCCGTATGAGGAATACAACCGGCTTTATCAAAAGCGTCAAAATCTTGTTGAGGTCGATATTAATGCATTTACGGACGATGAATACTCGGATTTGATGGCATTATTCAACCTTGTATGGTTTGATCCGGTTTATAAAAACGATTACGTTGAATTGAGAAAACTTTTCAAAAAGAAAAAAGGTTATACACTTGAAGACAGATACCGTATTATTGATATTCAGCGTGACATTATAAGAAAGATTATTCCTGCTTACAGAAAATACGTACAGGAAGGTAAGATTGAAGTAACGACAAGCCCGTATTATCATCCGATTGTGCCGATACTTCTTGATATAAAAGGCATAAAAATCGAAGACCGTTCAGGGCTTCCCGCTGATTTGAAAATGCCGCTTGATGCCAAAATGCAGATTGATATGGCAAGAAAAAGAATTGAAGAGTTAATCGGTATTACCCCGAAAGGAATCTGGCCTTCCGAGCATTGCGTAAGCGGTAAAGAATTGGATTTATTCAAAGAAATGGGGTTTGAGTGGACTATTTCTGATGAGGGAATTCTTGCAAATTCGATTAACTTTGAATTTGTCAGAGATTTTAAAGGTTATGTGGAAGAACCTTACCATCTTGTAAAATCCTACGAGTATAAAAACGGTCTGAAAGTTATTTTCCGTGATTCAATTATTCCGAATTTAATCGGGTTTGAATACCCGAATTTTGATTCCGAACTCGCTGCAAATGATTTGTACGACAGAATTAAAGTTTTGCAGAGCAAACTTCTTTCTTCACCTGACGAAAATCATATTCTTACTATCGCAATGGACGGTGAAAACTGCTGGGAAAATTACCCGCAGGACGGAATTACTTTTCTGAAAACCCTGTATTCTTTAATCGAAAAAGATGATTCTCTTGAAACTGTTTTAATCAGTGATTATATTGAAAAAGAAAAACACCACAAACCTCTGCCTAAAATTTCTGCGGGTTCGTGGATAAACAGAAATTTTAAACTCTGGATTGATGAGCCTATTAAAAATCTGGCATGGAATTATCTGAAACGGGTAAGAGATGATTTTTGTGCACACGTAAAACAGAACCCTTACAATCCGAATATTGAACTTGCAAGACGCGAGCTTTTTATCTGCGAAGGCAGTGACTGGTTCTGGTGGTACGGAGAGCCGAATGATTCCGGCAAGGATAATATTTTTGATTATATTTTCAGAGAACATTTGAAAAATATTTATATTTATCTTGGGCTGGAAGCTCCGGATTACCTTGATATACCGCTGTTATCAGCAATCACAAAACCTTCCAGATATCCGAAATGCGAAATAAAACCGGAACTGGACGGGCAGGACAAAAAAGGAGATGATTCATGGCTTAATGCAGGTTGTATCGATATTCCCGACGGGCCGGTTCTCAAAGAAAGCAAATTCTTTAACCGTATATGTTTTGGCTATGACAAGGATAATTTGTACCTGCGGTTCTATGTAAATAATTATCTGCGGGATAACCCGGAATTTTTCAAAAGAACTTATCAAATGTATATTTATATGAGAAATGCAAACAAAAAACATTCTCTTTCTCCAATCAGATTGATTAATAAGACGGAAAATATTCTGCCTGTAATAAAAGAAAAATTCCATAACGAGGTTCAGCTTTCCATAACCGGCGGCAGGCTGCAGTTTGTCCGGTTTATAAAAGCACAGCCTCATCATCTGTGGGTTATACAAAATTCCAAAGATATTTTTGCGGTTTATGACAAAGTTATGGACTTGAAAATTCCTTTTAAATCACTTGAAGTTGATGCGGGAGAAACTCTGGAATTTCTTTTTGTAACAGGAAAAATGGGCATTAGCGATGTGTTTATTCCGAACGAAATGCTGCTTTCAGTCAAACGTGATTAACAAATGTTACATATTGTAAATTTTACATAAAATATGCTAAAGTTTTTTTTATTACAGCCGTTACATGGAATAAGAAAAGGAAAGAATTAATGGTTGATTTTAACGGTAATATTCCATCAGAACCCAAGGGACTGCCGCAGCTGGATAAAGATTACTGGCAGTCGCAAAAAAAGGCGGAAAAAACAGAGCCTAATCTGTTTGATAACTTAATAAAAACAAATTTTGATGTTGAAACGTTAAAAGACATATCGGTTTTTACGTCAAAAGAAAAATAAGTTTATATGATTCCTTGAATACAAATAAAGACCTCCTGTGTGAAGAGGTCTTTTTTATATTTTCTGAAACCTGTAAACCGTTATTAAACGGTGTTTTTAGCCGGCTAAAGTGCTTGCCGGATTTAATGTTTTTATTTTTTTATGTCATCTTTGATAACGATTAGGTTATTCATAATTTTCATAGCACATGTCGGAAGCACAACATGTTCAAGCCCGTCTGCAATACTGAGAATTTTCCCCGCACCGAGTACAACTTCTTCTCCTTTGTACGTAAATTTGTAATCAGTGTTTCTGTCTGAGCGAATAGTTACTTTGTCCATTCTTTTTTCCTTTCGTTTTTATATTTTAACTCTATTATTTATCTTCCATAATCCCCAGAGGATTAAAAAACAAACCTTCTTCCATAACCTCTTTATATATATCCTCATCTTTTTCAAACTGTTCCTGTGTATAAGGATATAAGTCAATACTGACGTCAAGAGCGGTTTCTATTTTGCCTACAATAGGCCAGATTTGTTCGCGTTTTGACTTGTCCTCGGTTTCAAAAAGAGCGACAATTTCTATATCTTCATCTTCGTGTTCTTTGCCGTCGAGAAAGCTTCCGAAAAGATACAGTCCTTTGTAGTCGTCAAAAGTTCTTTTAAAAGCTATAGACAGCCGTTTTATTACCTCATTAACATGACTTGCCATACTTAAAAACTCCTTTATTTTAATTACTTCAATTCATTGAGGATTTCAGTTCTGGAAACAGTGACCTGGGTTGAAGTTTCCAGATTTTTCACGGACACCGTATTATTTTTAATCTCGTCTTCGCCGAGAATAATTGCATATTTAGAGACTTTAGAAGCTTTTTCAAGCTGTTTTGTAAATTTTTTATTAGCTAAATCAAATTCAACGCATTTTCCTTCACTGCGTAATTCTTCCGCCAGTTCAAACGCATCGGCAGGCGAATTTGAAACAATAAATCCGTCAAGAGGTTTCGGCTCAATTTTCGGCAGAAGTGAATTTAATCTTTCCATACCCATAGCCCAGCCGACAGCAGGCGTATCTTCACCGCCCAGATTTCTTACAAGGCTGTCATATCTTCCGCCGCCGCAAACTGCATTTTGCGAACCAAGGTTGTTTGATTTTATCTCAAACACGGTTCGGTTATAGTAATCCAGCCCTCTTACGAGAAGTTTATTTTCAACATATTTGATATTTAATCTGTCGAGGTACGTTTTCAATTCTTTAAAGTGTTGTGCACATTCTTCACAGATAAAATCTGAGAGAATAACTTTTTTAATCTCAGGTTTATTAAATATTTCCTGACAGGATTCGACTTTGCAGTCGAGAAGTCTGAGCGGATTTTTTTCATAACGGTTCCGGCAATCTTCGCAAAGGTTGTCAAATTCCGGTTTTAAAACTTCTTTGATTTTTTGTTTATAAGCTTCGCGGCATTTCGGGCAGCCGAGAGAATTAATCTCGACTTCCAAATCATTCAAACCGAGAGCTTTTAAATAATTAACGGCAAGTAAAATAGCCTCAGCATCAGCAGCAGGTTGTTTAATCCCGAACATTTCAATCCCTACCTGATGAAACTGACGCTGGCGTCCTGCCTGCGGGCGTTCATATCTGAACATCGGCCCTTTATACCAGAGTTTCACGGGAGCAGAGAGTCTTGACATACCGTTTTCTATAAAAGAACGGACGACGCCTGCTGTATTTTCGGGACGGAGAGTCAATGAGCGGTCACTTTTTTCAAATGTGTACATTTCTTTATTTACAATATCGGTAGTATCACCGACACCGCGTGCAAAAAGTTCGGTCGCTTCAAAAATCGGTGTGCGGATTTCTTTGTAACCATATTTCGTGAAAACTTTCAGAGCTGTTTCTTCCAGCCTGTGCCAGTTTTCTATATCCTGAGGTAAAATGTCTTTTGTCCCTTTAATCACGTTAATTATTTTTGTCATAAAGTCATTATAGCTATTTGAGCTTAAAATGTCAAACAGATTTTGAATAAACCCGCATTGCATAAGGGAAAAATCCCCCGGTCCGCCCCCTCACCCTAACCC
>JADIND010000129.1 GCA_017694215.1 Candidatus Scatousia excrementipullorum
ATAAACTAAGAACAGAATATTTGGAAAAACTGGGATATAGAGTTTTAAGATTTTTAGATTGTGAAATAACTAATAATCTTGAAAGTGTTTTAAATTTAATATTAGAAGAATATAATAAAATTATTTAGTCTAGCCCTCTCTCTTTGTGAGAGGGCAGAATTTCAATATGAGAACTTTGTTCGAATATTTGAAATTCGGGAGAGGGTTTCTACTTCACAACTTTATGAAGCCCGTGGGGTTTGTCCACATTCCTGTGAAGACATTTCGCAATCTCAAGGGCAAGAAGTTGAATTATTACAACAACACAGAATATTTTCACAATCCAACTTTCGCATTGTATATTAACATTATAATCAGCCGCAACCTTTTCATTGGAATTCCCGATAATACATAACGGCGGATTGTAATCCTCCTGAATTTTATTAAGATTCTTTATTGCCGTATAACTCAAATCATCAACCGATATATGAATTTGTGCAATGTGATTATTCAAAACCGCAACATGTCCGTGCATAAATTCACCGAGAATATTTGAATAAACATTTATATAAGAAGTTTCTTTTATTTTTAAAGAAGCTTCCTTTGCAATCGCATAAGATATTCCATCAGCAGTTACTACAAGATTTTTGAACTTTGAAAGAGGTTTTGCGACCTTTTTAATTTCATTATGAAGCCCGTAAGTATCTAAAACAGCGTTAGAAAGGGCTTTCAAATCTTCAAGATAAGGAGCTATATCAATTCCCTTATGTGCAGCATATTTTAAAACCAAAAGAGTACAGCAGAGCATCTGAGTTGTAAGAGATTTAGTAGCGGCAATACTTTTTTCTTCGCCCGCACAGCAGTCAATTTTGAAATCAGCAGCCTGCCAGATTGTCGAATCTTTTTTATTGGTTATACAAAGAGTTCTCATACCGAACTCTTTTGCCTTATTCAACGCACTGTTTGTATCGGAAGTTTCACCTGATTGTGTGATAAAAACATACAAAATATCACTGTCATGAGGCACAACAGATTTTAATAAAAATTCGCTGGAATAAATTGCACGAGCCTCAATATCCGCAACATTACCAAACAAATCAGCCGCATATCTTGCACAATGATAAGATGAACCGCTTGCTACAAGAACAATTTTTTTGATATCAGTAGGGATATCAAAAAGTATGTAGTAATTATCATTAACATGTGTTTTCAGCAGATTATCCAGAACAGCTGCCTGCTCAAAAATTTCCTGTTCCATACTGGATTTTTCATCTTTTTTAAAAAACATAATTTACCTTTAAAATATAACTCCTAAAAAAGGGAAAGCAGGTAAAACCTGCCTATCCCAGAATTTCTTTCATAAGTTCGTTGACAGCTTTCGGATTCGCACGACCTTTGGTTTCTTTCATTACCTGTCCGACAAAGAATCCCAGAAGCTGGACTTTACCGTTTTTATACGCTGCAACTTCATTTGGATGAGCTTCAGCAACTTTTTTACAAACTTCTTTGATTGCACCTTCATCCGAAATCTGGCTCAAGCCTCGTTTTTCAACGATTTCAGAAGCCTTTGTACCGTCTTTCATCATATCAACAATAATCTGTTTACCGATATTATTTGAAATCGTATTTTTTTCAATTAACGCAATCAACTCAACAAGATTATCAGGAGTTAATTTAGTTTCTGTGATTTCAAGGTGTTCTTCTTTCAGGTAAGCCGCAATTTCACCCATAATAAAGTTTACAGCAATTTTTGGAGTAGCTCCGAGTTCCAGGACTTTATCAAAGAAAAGAGCAAGTCCCATTTGTTCAACGATTACACTTGCATCATATTCACTCAAGCCAAGCCCCATATATCTTTGGCGTTTTTGTTCCGGAAGTTCAGGCATTTTGTCTTTGATTTCCTGAACCCATTCTCTTGAAATTTCTAAAGGCATTAAATCAGGTTCCGGAAAATATCTGTAATCATGGGCATCTTCTTTGCCTCTCATCGAACGGGTTTCTCTGGCGTTATCATCCCAGAGTCTTGTTTCCTGAACGACTTTTCCGCCATCTTCAACAATTTCAATTTGTCTGTCAATTTCATATTCAATAGCTCTCTGTAAAGCTGAAAAACTATTTACGTTTTTGATTTCAGCACGTGTTCCGAAAACCTTTGAACCTTTCGGCATAATTGAAATATTCGCATCACATCTCATTGAACCTTCTTCAAGGTTGCCGTCACAAACACCGATATATCTGACGATATTTCTAAGTTCTTCCATATAAGCTCTTGCTTCATCAGAACTTCTCATATCAGGTTCGGAAACTATTTCCAAAAGCGGAGTTCCGGCTCTGTTAAGGTCAACAAGAGAATAGCTTGAACCTGCAATACCTGCAGAACCTGCATGAACCAATTTGCCGGCATCTTCTTCCAAATGAGCTCTTGTTATACCGATTCTTTTACCTTTAATATCAATATGACCGTTTACACAAATAGGTTCATCATACTGTGAAATTTGATACCCTTTCGGCAAATCAGGATAAAAATACTGTTTTCTGTCAAATTTACATCTTGAAGGAATTTCACAGTTCAAAGCAAGCCCTGTCAAAATTCCCATATTAACAACTTCTCTGTTCAAAACAGGCAAAACACCCGGCATACCGAGCGTAATAGCACTTGTTTCAGAATTTGGTTCTTTACCGAATTCAGTACCGTCAGGGGCAAATATTTTTGATTTGGTTTTCAACTGTGCATGAACTTCCAAACCTATAACAACTTCATATTTATCTCTTAAACTTTCCATAGCTTCTCCTTATGCACACAGCTTAACACAAACGTACAAGCTGTGCAAACCCTAATTTTTATATTCTACAACAACTTTTGCCGGGAAATTCTGGTTCAAAAGACTCTCAGCAACACTCATAGCTTTTTCTTTTGAACCGTAAGAGGCTACCTGCAGAGTATATCCGCTGCCCATTTTTCTTACAAACGGAGTAACCCCGAGTCCGGCTTCCTGCAAAATTCCTTTAGCCACTTCCGCCTGTTCGGTTGTCGGATAATTTCCAACAATAACTCTTGCTGTTACTGTCGGGACTGCCGGTGTCGGAGCTGCTGCCGGAGCAGGGGCTGAGGTTTGAGAAGGATGATTTTGCTGAACCTGATGAGCAGAAGTATCCTGTCTATTCAAGCCCTCAACCGGTGACTGAACAGGCCCTACAACATCTTTTACGGCTTTTTGTCCGAGAAGTTCTTCAGGTAATTTGTTTTCAGTTCCCTCAAATCTGTTAGTATGCTCAGGAATAGAAACTTTTTCACCATCTTCAACTTCTAAAGATTCAGAACCTGCAGGAGATAGCTCATCTTCCATCTGAATATCTCTTAACCTGTCGTCAATTTCTCCGCGGGGTGTATAGTAATCCTCACTTTCAATACTCATTTCATTATTACTCTCATCGCCGAGTGTAATGTCAACATCAGGCGACATTGTTTTTGCTATTCCGAGAAAGATTAAAAGTAAAACACAAAAAGCCCAGAAGAAAAGCTTAAATGCATATTTTTTATTGGAATCTTTAAGCATTTTTTTATAATCTTTATAGCTTATATGGGAATTTGACTGCGTTTGCTGTGAGTAGTCTTCATTTTTCATAAATTATACTCCTCTAACCTTTGTACTTGCCAATATTATATCATCAATTTCTTCAGAATAATTTTTCATAACATCAAGTGCAAATTTTTCTATATCCGTAATACCTAAATCATTAGTTAATCCGCAAGCTTTAACCGGAGCATCCGTTGAATCAATATTCACACCGGTATGAATCAGAATTGAAGTAAGTGACTTTGTTGCAATAGAGACGGTTAATTTTTTACCGTTTACAAATAAATCATCACCGTTTCTAACAACAAAAATTCCGCGGGATTCTAATGCTTCTTTTATTTTACAAATTAATAAACGTTGTCTGAATACTCCCTCAACAAGGCCGACATTAAATTGTTCCGAAATAAAACTAAGCATTGATTTACTGTAAATAGGTTCATTGTTGATAACATCTTCAATATCAACCATTTCACCCAGTTTTACATCACACTCGCCAATAAATGCAACTGTTGCATCACCTTGAATTTTAAAATTTTTATAAATCCAATGCGGCGAAAGCTGCCACCCTTCATATTTAATTTCTTTATCAATCAGTTTTGTTTTCATCATAATACTACTATATCCTAAAAAATTCTATTTATAAAGTCTGTATCCCCGCACCCGCTCAATGCATTCTTTAATCGTATACACGATTCACACCTTCCGCAGTGTTTTTCACCACTATTATAACAACTCCAGACCATATCCAGAGGCATTTTATGCTCTAACGCAACTTTTACCGTCTGAAGTTTATCATATTTTATAAGCGGAACTCTTACATTAGGTTTGACAAGTGTTGAATATTCAAATTCCGAACAAATTCTATGTATAAATTCTTCAGTGTTATCCGAAAAAGTTACAGCTTCCTCCTTGTTTGCACCTATGATAATATCTCTATATCCGTAAGAATCTGCGTAACACGCTGCTATATTCAGAAAAAGTCCGTTTCTATTTGGAACCCAAACAGCCTTCATAGATTTTGTATAATCCTCAATATTCGCAGGAATTTCTTTATCACCAACCAGTGCAGTATTTGTTATCTTTTTCAGCCAGTCAAGCGTAATAACTTCGCGTTTTAAACCGTAATAATTACAAATTTTTTCCGATGCTTCCGATTCATTATTAAAAGACTTTTGACCATAATTAAAGGTCAACGCAAGCATTTCATCATATTCATCTCTGACAAGTCCGAGACTTACAAGTGAGTCTAAACCTCCGGACAAAAGGATAACTGCACTATTACTACTACTCATCAAGCTCCCTGCGAACCCGCTGTGTCAATTCATCTTCATCATCATGCTCATACTCTTCCAGAATTGAAACAGCTTCCACTTTTAATACATCCGGATAATCAGTTTCTCTTATAACCTCATCAAGAATACGCCTTCCGACCATATTATATAAAGCAATCAAGGCATTTTTCTTAACTTCGTCATTTACATCCTTCAAACATCCCTTAATAGCATCATAAGCTTCCGGATGCTCAGAATCCATAAGTGCTTCAATAGCATTAATCCTAATCTGGGAAGATTCATCCATCAACGAACTCTTTAAAGCATTAAAAACTCTCTCATTATTATCAAGACGAAGTTTTCCGAGTGCTTCAATAACTCTTTCTTTCAAAAATGTAAACTTATCAATAATCCCTTGTTTAGTTTCCAGAATACTGACAAGCGGGTCAACGGCTCTCAAATCTCCGAGCATGCCAAGAGCAGATGCCGCAGATTCTCTAAGATAAACGGAACGCTCATCCTCATCTTTAACTACATCAATCAAAGGTGCAACAGCATATCTGTCCCCGATTCTGCCGAGTGCATCCGCACATGCAAAACGAACCTTGTAGTTTTCATCCTTATTATTCAAGCAATACAATAGCGGAGTAACAGCAGAAGTATCCTTTATATTGGCTATAGCTTTTGCCGCCATAACCCTTACATTAATAAAATTTTCTTTTTTTAACTCGTCGCCGTCAATTTTCCATAAAAGAATATCAAGCAGCGGCCCGACAGAAGATTTATCACGAAACCTGTCAACGCATTGAATAATAGTCATAAGGACTTCCGGCACCTTACAGATTGTAAGAAAATAATTATAAATAAGAATTAAATCTTCTCTTTCATACTTTTCATCGAGAGAGTTAATTTTACGGACAACATTTTCGAGACCCGAATCCGCACTGACATCAAACAAATTGCA
>JADIND010000130.1 GCA_017694215.1 Candidatus Scatousia excrementipullorum
GTATTTTAAAATTTTTGTTTTTGCCTTTTCAAGAATAGCGGAAGTCTTCTTATCAACAAAGTTATTTGTCAAAAACTCCGAAACAAGACCGGATGCATTATTTTGCAATTCTTTTATTGATTTTGGCATTTCTTTTTTAAAAACTTTATCAGTAATCTTGGGTGCTGCAAGTGCCGACCCTACGGTAAATGCCATAGTTGACAGCGTGCGTATTGCAGCTTTTTTCTTATGTTTTTCAGGGGCTTTATTAATTTCATGTACAGAATATACTGCCGCACCTGCCACCAGGACTGCCGGCATAGCTTTACGAAATTTTTCGACCAGAATAGGCTGATCCAAAAATTTACCTGCTATTTTCAGGGTATTCATTGATTTCTTCTTTCCTTATAATATTGTACAAATTCGTTGTATTTTTCAGGGTGTAACTTAGTAAATTCGGTAAATGCAACCAATCGGTCAAGAATATTTTCTGAAATTATGTGTTCAATTTTACAGGCATTTTCACAGGCTTCTTCATGTTCCGCACCGAGAATTTTTTCAAAAAAATCCTGAATATGATTATGCTTGCTCAAAACCTCTACAGCATATTTTTTACCTGATTCCGTTAACGACAGCGTCTCATATCTGCCGTAATTAACAAAATCCAGCTCATCAAGTTTTTTCAAAGCTTCCGTAACAGATGCTCTGCTGACATTCAATTCTCTTGAAATATCAACAGCACGAACCTTTTCGCTATGCAAAAGAATATTATATATTGCTTCAAGATAGTCTTCCAAACTTGATGACAACTTTATTTTTTCCATAAAAAGTACACTCCGAATTGACTGTAAAATAATTGTAAGGTAAGCCTAACATTTTGTCAAGTACCATTGTTATTGATATTCCATTATATAATCATCCATGACAAAACCGTTGCCGATATCAGTCACAACTGAATCTATCGTTTGAAATCCCCATTTTTTATAGGCATTAATAGAGTTTATATTTTGCTTGTTAACAGTCAGACGGATTTTTCTGCCGCCGGCAATTTTTTTTATTTTTTCAAAAGCCTTTGTTCCAAGCCCTTTATGTCGAAATTCTTTTGAAATATAAATTTTTGAAAGAAACAGATAGCCTTCCTTATCTGAAAGTCCGAAATATCCTGCTTTTTCGTTATTTTTTATAATGTAATAATATGTGTAATGTTCATTTGCAATTTGATTTTTAATTGCGTTTTCCGACTGAAAATTTTCAACCATATAATCAATCTGTTTATCTGATAAAAGTATAGGCCAGTATTCATGCCAGATTTTTGAAGCAAGTTCCGCGAGTTCTTTTATATTTTCAGCTTTTTCAAATGTAATCATATCCACCTGCACTGAATTAAACATAAGTCTTCATTTTGAGAATTTTGAAGCCTGTGAACAGTGGTCAAATCATCTTGAAACTCTATTTGCGAAATGACTTTTTCTCCAAACTTTAATTCTTTTTTATAAATCATATCAAGAGTTTTAATTTTGTGAGAAGTTTTGAAATCAAAGTCGAGGGGTTCAAAAGCCCAGACGATATAATTTCCGTTATTGGCGTGTTCATTGACATCAAGGTCATTGTATCTGACTTCAAATTCTTTTTGAAAATCTATTTTTTCCGGAGATTTAATTTTTTCAAACGAGAGGTCGTCCTCTTTTTTTTCATAAGGCGGCATACCGGGATTGTTGTCAAGAGCCGTATTAATCGGGATTAGTGCACGGGAGTCAATATTCACAAGCGACCAGACGCTTGCAATTCTGCCGAGTAATTTCTCATTGTCCCAAAATTCAAAATCCCTGTATGCAAAAAGTTTGTTGTAGCCTCTCGGCTTAGTTTTCAAGGTTAAATCGTAAACTCCGACGGGGTAATCTTCAAACTCCATATGATATTTAATCAAAAACCATGCAATATTTTTTGGCGTAATGTAAGAGTAGCCAAATCCGTTGTCCTCCGCATTTTTACTTGCTATATCCTGCAGATAATTCAACATGGTAAAAGGTTTGAGGGCAAGGTTGTGATCCATTTCGGAATATTTTACTTTGATATTTTCAACATAACCGTTTTCTATCATAAATTCATATTAGCACAGAAAATATAAAATGTATTAAATAAAAACACCACCCTGTTTTCAGGGGACAGAAACGGTGTCTTGCGGAGTCTTGCAAAATAGTTCAAGATAAAAAAGATAGAAACAAAGAAAGGATAAAGAAAATGGCATTAAAAGATTTTTTTAACAAAATAAGCAACTCTGACAGAATCTATACGGCAGAAGATATTGGAAGAATGGATTCAGAAGAATTTATTGCAAACGAGCCTGCAATAGATTATCAGCTAAACAATTTGGGAATTCCGAGAGAAGCTGAACTTGCGGCTTCTGATGAAGTGTATGTACGAAGTTACACCCGTGATGACGGCACGAAAGTCCGTGCATATTACCGTTCAAAACCAAATTCCTCAACAGCAGGTAATTCAGCAAATCAATCCAACGTTCTTTACGGCGGGATTAAATTCGATAACAATGCTGCAGGGGAAAATTTTTCGTTTTTATCCGATATAAAATTTGATAACTCACTAAATCCGCTCTCTTACCTGCCGGAGAATGTTTATAATTTCCCTGTAAAAAATGAGATGACTTTAAAAGAAAGATTTATTGATAACGCGATTCGACCTGTTAGTAGTTTTATGACTATTTCAGGTGCGAATCTACAAAATGCAAGAAGAGATTTTAAATATGCCCAAAATAATAAAAATGCATATATCGTACAATCCCGTTCGGAAATAAAAAATAAAGGACTGGATAAGCTGATGGACAACATCGGTATTCCTAAAAACTCGCGTGGTGTAATTTATGATTATAACTCAAAACAATCAAAACAGATTTTTAAATCGCCTGAAATACAGGAATATTTACGTGAAAATTATTCAGAATTATTAAGCAATAAACAAGATAATACTACTGAAATCGAATTCAAAAAACATAATTTGTTTGATGATAATTACTACGGGCTTCAACACTGCAAATTGTATAACCCTCACATAACTTCTGACGGGTATTTTAGCGGGGCGATTATTGATTATTATGATTTTGATTATCGTACGCCAAAGGGTTTTAAGGATGTTCCTAGTAAAATCAATAACTGGGGTTATTCAATGCAAGAAAAAGGGTTTTTAGAAAATCAGTTTAACATATATATTATTTACGAAAAACTGTGATAGAATGAATATATGAATAAAGATATAAAAGGGCTAATTGTTTATTTGCTATTAATGTCTATCACATGGACATTCCCATTTTTGGTGGTATATTTTTTCTTTGGGGCATTATACTATGACAATAGTACATTATTAGTTATTTTGTACTTATTACAAACAATAGCCTTTTTTATTCTTTATTTCATTCTGCCTGTCATACTGACGTACTTTGCAATAAAGAAACACTGGAGCAGGTATCTGGATAAGTTCTTTAATCGGTGGCTATGGCCAACGCTAATTTTAATTACACTGCTGCTTTTGCCTGTGATTTTTAAAGTAGATGAGATTCAACATACAAATTGGGATTTAAGCAGAATTTTATATGGTTTTTATATTTCAGTTATTCCAGCATGCTGTCTTGCTTATATTGTAATTTTTATCCATAATCTCATAAAATCTGTTAAACGTATTAAGGAATATTTTCACAAAAATCGTAGTAGAATAAATTTATGAACAAAGATATAAAAGGGCTTATTGTTTATTTATTATTAATGTCTATCATATGGACATTTCCGTTTTTGACTTTATTGAGTTTTTTAGCGGCATATTCAGTCAGTGATGATGGTAATGAACCTTTAGCCAATTTGTTCTTAATACTTGCTGGTGTCGTTCTTATTTTATATTTCATTCTGCCGGTTTTATTGACGTACTTTGCAATAAAGAAACACTGGAGCAAGTATCTGGATAGGTTCTTTTTACATAAATGGTGGCCTACAATATTATTACTATTCTTTATTTTCCTTCATTCAACTGAACATTTTTTTCATTATACATCAGGTTCAGATAAATTTCTGTGGTCGTGTATTTGTTTGATAGCCATTATTTCAGAAGTATTTATAGCACCTACATACTATTTTACCTACTTAAACCTGTTAATTTTCAGAAAAAAACTACTGAAATTCACTGAACAGAAAACTCCAGAAAAGTAAATTTATGCCTTTGCAATATTTAGGTGCCGGCTCTCATCATTAAAGATTTTCTGTTTAATTTTAGCAATGTGATTACCTGTACGTGTAAGAAAATTCATGTCACGGTTGCGGGTCCTTTTCGGAGATTTTATCATACCCCAGAGTTCTCCGGCAGTTATTTTATCCTTTTTGTCAAGTTTACAGTAATCAATCATCAATTTAAGATACCCTTCGACATATTTTAATTGCTTTTCCCGCGGAAGCTTAAGATATTGCTGCATTGTAATATTCGGGTTAAGTCCGAGTTCTTTTGCATATTTAGTCTTAACCTGATTCAGTGACGTTTGGTTCATTTGAATTAATCCGCCGTATAAAATCTTACCGTTTTTGCCTTTACAAATCGAAGCAGGGTTCCAGCCGCCTGATTCATGATACATCAGTGCAAGCAAATCCTCAGGAGAAAATTTCAGCTCACGGGCCATTTCGACAACTTCCTGCAAAAATTTATCTGATAAGTTTGGTACTGAGTCCTTAAGCCTACTTTTTAACTCCGCAGCATACTGAGCAATACTTTGTTGTGTATCGTCAACGATTGACCTGCTTGGTTCCGGAGAATTGAAAATACTGGCACGAGCATGTTTCAACATGTTCTCTGTCTTTACTGAACTGTTTAAACCTGTAAGTGTTTCCGTAAATCCTATGCCGCCGATTTCACTCATTTTTTTATCTGTCCTTTCTACAACATGAATATATACGGAATTCTTATAACAAGACTTTAATAAGTATTAAACAAACTTAACAATTATTTCTTCAAATAATCAATAACCTCATCAACATGCCCTTTAACCTTAACTTTACGCCATTCTTTTTCAATACTGCCATCAGTATTCAAAATAAAAGTAGAACGTTCAATCCCCATATATTTACGTCCATACATGGATTTTTCTTTCCAAACTCCAAAATCTTCAGCAAGCTTATGTTCTGTATCTGAAAGAAGAATAAAATTAAGACTTTGTTTCTCCTTAAAGGATTTGTGACTTTTTATCGAATCCGGACTAACACCGATAACTTTGCCATATTGAGTTAAACGATTCATATTGTCACGAAAATCACATGCCTCCTGAGTACAACCGGAAGTGTTATCTTTCGGGTAAAAATAGAGAATTACCCGCTCTCCTTTAAAATTATCAAGCGAAAATTCTTTTTCGTTTCCGTCTGCGTCAAGTGCAGGCAATCTATGTTCTGTCATACTTATCTCCTAATTATATTAATACCGCTAATTATAGCATTACTATAAAATTTCAACAAGTA
>JADIND010000131.1 GCA_017694215.1 Candidatus Scatousia excrementipullorum
TTAATATATTATTAAATTTTCTATACTGGACACGTAGGTAGAATAATTAAAATTTGGGAGCTTGTATTTTGAGTTCCCAAAAACAGAGGTTAAAGAATCATGGTCGATAACAGGTCAGCAGGATTTTTCGGAATAGGCGGTGCTTTTAACTTTAAAAGCGGCGATATATCAGGTACTGCGGCCCGTACACAGGACGACAAAATGGGTCAGGGCAGTGAATATTTTGCTCTGCAGAAAAAAGAAGAAGAAGAGCAGGCAGAAGGTCATGACAGATATATGGACAGAAGTGCCGTTCTGCGTGCAACATTGAATTCTCTTGCAATGATGAATGTTGCAAATGTTATTAACGCTAAAAAAATAGCTATGCAAAACGATTCCAAAAAGAAAAACGTCAAATCCAAAAATTTACAAAATGAAGAAGAATCAGAGGAAGAAAACTTTCTCACTCCTCCGCCTCATATTGATGACATTGTGGATTAAGCAAAAATAGAATTGTTGCTGCCGGTTGTGCCGTTGTTTGATGAAGCGGTATTTTCACCTTTGTTTTTGCCTGTCATCATCAAAAGTTCACCGTGATAAGAAGGGCTGGAACCGTTTTTGTCTTTGCTTGCTCCAAAGCTTACAAGGCTGTTAAATTTCGGGGTTGCGGTTTTTTGTTCCTGAACGGTAATGTCGTTTACGGCAATAGTCATTTTGCCTTCAACATTTTTCTGAACATTCTGTGCGGCTAATGTATTCAATGCTCTGATTGAATCCATTGCCTGCTGGCTTAATTGAATTTGAAGCCCTGAATTGTTTAATGCTATTTGTTTTGCGAGGCTTGTGTCAACGTTGCCTTTGTAAAGGTCAACGCCTAAATCTCTTGTCTGGAAGAAATTTTCAGTTCCTGTTGTTTGATACTGACTGTTTTTGTCAGCGGCACGTTTAAGTATTTCCTGAGATACCTGCTGTAAGGTAGCTCTGTCGATACCAAGATTTAAATTTTGCGAAACACTTAATGCCATTAGATTTATCCCTTTTCAATTTTCCTTATACTTATCTAATCGGCACCATGAGTGAAAAACTTTAAGTTTCTCTGTTATGTTTGTAATAATTCTTAATAAAAACCTTAAAATTTAGCAATTATTTAAAAAAGTTATACTTTATATATATAACGAGCAATTTAATACGAGAGAATAAGTATGGATTGGGTAAACTTAAACTACAAATTGAGTCACTTAAACAACCTTCTTGAATCTGCAAACGGTGCATTGGAAGGGAAGGTTAACGGTCAAAAGGCTGCAGATATCCTGATTGATTTCGGATCAAACGTTACAAACGGAGCATTGCGTAACGAGATTGCATACGATATCAAGCGTACTACGGGAAGTGACCTCGGAATAGCAATTAACGGACTTGCCGGATACGGTTCGGAGGAGGCAAACCGCAAGGGTATGACGGGCTTAATAGGAGCGTCATTATTCAGCGGAATATTTAATAATCCGTGGTTTGGCGGAGGCTGCTGCGGCGGAGGGTTCCCTATGATGGGCGGTTTTATGACGGGCCCGACCTATATGAGCAGCGGAATTTTCGGAGGAATGTATAACGGGATGGCATTGCCGTCTGCCAGAGTTACGCCTTATTTCGGGTCAGGGATGAGCGTTTTCCAGAACAACGGATTTTTTGCATAGTATAAGAAACATCGCAGATTATTATATTTGCGGTGTTTTTTGTATAAATGTTAATTTATGTAAAAATCAATATTAAAATATTAAAGTTTCTGTCGCGAAAAACCGAAGTCTAAATTGTTAAGGTTAGACAGAAACAAGATAAGGAGTGAAGATTAACATGTACGGATACATTGCATGGCCCGGAGTTTACAGTTTTAAAGATGAAATCGGGCTGCTTATGAAATATTTTAAGGAACAAATAGAAGACATTTTAAGAAAGATTGAAGAAACAGAAGCAGAAATTGAAGATGCTTAGCTGTTTGAGACGGGTATGAAAAAGTATATTAGTGACAGTGTGCAAGTGTTATGCACAAATTTATTCTGAATTAAGCCGGATATATATCCGGCTTTTATTTATAAGAGATGCAAAGTATTCAATCATCCCTTTTTGTGGAGAGGGTTAGGGTGAGCGGGGTGGACTGAATATTCATTATTGGACGGAAAGCCACCCCACAAAGGCTTACAAGGGTGGCAGAGCCCCGGCCCCCTTTTTTAAAGGGGGAAGAGAAGGGGGATTTTTCCTTCAATAAGTTTTATTGTTGGGCATGTATGTCCAAAACTTACTTACTTTATTATTTCATTGCTGTTGCATAAGATATAATAAGAAGAATGGCAAATACAATCAGAACTGCATAGCCGAGATTCTTATTGTAATCTTCAAGCGGTTGTCCCGAACTGTCTTTGTATCTGTCAAATGTGATTGCGATTAAATCAATTATTGACCATATACCGCATCCGCCTAATGTGAGAGTTTGCAAAATTCCCAGTCCTATATAACCCGTGTAATATCTGTGTACACCGAGCCATCCTAATAAAAAGCATAACAAAAGCGTAATTGAAAAACTGCGTTGTTTAGTTGGTTGAATTTCATTAGACATAATCTTACTTCCTTCTATTTTTTATAAAATTTATTACTGATATTAACAGTCTTATTTCCTGTTGTCCTGGATCTTTTGTTGTAATTTAACTAGTCAAACAATCCCCAGGTGATAAGGTTTATGAACACAATAATCAGGATTAAGAATGCAAATATTACATAGGATAAATATTTGTTGTATCCTTTTAATTCCTGTCCTTTGCTGTCACGGAACTTGTTCAGGATAAGCGACATGTTATCTATCAAATACCAGATGCCAAGACCTCCGAATGTAATGAGCTGCAATATACCTATTAGAGTGTATCCTGTATAAAATCTATGCACACCTAAACCGCCGAATAAAAAGCATAGTAAAAGTGTAACTGAAAAATTTTTTTGTTTTACAGGTTGAATTTCATTTGACATAATAGTTACTTCCTTTTGTTTTTCTATAATCCATTGACATATTATCAATGTGGCAGTTTTTTGTCATCATCTTTCTGTTTTAATTTATACAAATAAAAAGGAGCAGACTTTTTATGGAAAAATCCGGCTCCTTTTTAATACTCTGTTGACTATGCGGCACTGATAACAGCTACAAGTATTATGATTAATGCAAAGATACCAAGTATAGCATAACCTAAATTTTTGTTATAACCTTCGAGTTCTTGTCCCTTGCTGTCTTTGTATTTGCCGAATACTATAGACAAAAGATCTATTAAGTACCAGATACCGCAGCCGCCTAAAGTAAGAAGTTGTAATACACCAAGACCAATATAGCCTGTATAGAATCTGTGCACTCCGAGTCCGCCTAACAAGAAACACAGAAAAAGCGTAACAGGATAACTATGTTTTGAATTTTGTAAATTTGACATTTTACTTCCTCCTATTTAAAATACCTGTTTAAGTTTAACAGGGAGGGGGGTGAGGGTGTCATCCTCTCAATGATTGATTTTTGAGCAGTTTTTAATGATAAGCACAATCCATAAAAAGAACATGAGCGGTGCAACAATTACAATTTTCGGGTTGAAGTTGTATGCATCTAAAAATCTGCCCTCAAAAAGTGCATTGAAGGCTCTTGTAATTCCGCATCCCGGACAGTTGTGATGAGTGAGTATTTTCCAGATACATACAGTTTTTCCGCCTGTGTGCATAAGAATTTTTACCGCAATATAAAAAAATACCGGCAAAAGAAGTATAAATATAAATTTTACTAACTGTTTATTTACCTGTAGAACCAAAGCCTCCGGCACCTCTCAGGGTTTCTGTTAATTCTGTGACCACTTCAATTTCGGCCTGTTCAACTTTTGCTATAATCATTTGTGCAATTCTTTCATCAGGCTGGATTGTGTATGTTTCGTTTGAAAGATTAACAACGGGAATACAGACTTCACCTCTGTAGTCTTCATCAATAGTTCCGACACAATTTATCAGAGTTATTCCATGTTTTATCGAAAGGCCGGAACGAGGTCTTATTTGTGCTTCGTAGCCATGTTCAAGTTCTATTTTTAGTCCGGTTGGAATCAATGCTCTTTCCAGAGGTTTCAGGGTAACCGGTTCTGTTATTGCAGCACACAAATCCATTCCTGCAGCACCTTCGGTCTTGTATTCAGGTACAAATTTATTATGTTCAAGACGTTCTATTTTTAATACTGTCATAATATCCCTCTTTCTTTTTTCAGGTTGATAATTTTTTCGTAAGATTTTTCGATATTTTCTTTTAATTCTATATCTGTTTCGGACTTTCGGGCAAGTTCTTCAATCACAGAAATTGTTTCAGGGTTTGAATTCCTGCAGATAAACATGTTTAATCCGGCTTTTATCCCTTTTTCGTAAGCTTCAAGCATTCCGAATTTTGCAACACCTTTCATCACCATATCATCAGAAATTACAACACCGTTATAGGCAAGAGTATTTCGCAGGTATGAAAGAGCATTTTTGCTCAATGATGTAGGGAGAATTTCTTTATCAAAGCAGGTACAGTGAAGATGTGCAATCATCATCATTTCTATTTTTTCTTTTGCAGCTGCTGCAAAAGGTTTGATATGTGTTTTTTCCATTTCTTCAAGTGAGAGGTTAATTTCCGGCAGTGTCAAATGGCTGTCGGTATTGGCATCTCCATGGCCCGGGAAATGTTTTACACAAGGTATAATCCCATTTTTGCGGTAAGTTTCACTCACAATTTTTCCGGCTTTTATAACATCATCCGTATTATTGGAAAATGCCCGTTCTCCGATTATGGGATTATTCGGGTTTGTGTTTACGTCAATGCAGGGTGCAAAGTTCAGGTTAATACCATATGATTTGAGTTCTTTTGCTATCTCTTCGGTTTGCTGTTTCAAAAAGTCTAAACCTTTTTCAAATGCGTATTTTGCCGAGAGATATTTTTTCCCGCCGTGAATGTTTTCTGTTCGTTCTACTCTGCCTCCTTCCTGATCTATTGAAAGAAACGGAGGAATCAGGGCTGCGGAATTGATTTTTTTGCAGAAATTTTTGAGTCCGTCAGCGGACTTTATATCGTTTGTAAAAAATATTATCCCGCCAAGTCCTTCCGTGAGGGCTTTTTCATACCTTCCGCCATCAAGTCCGAGAATAAACATCTGATAAAGTTTTTGTTTAAGAATCATTTTCACCTTTACAAAATCATTTCACGCATTGAATAAAGTTCTGTCAAATCGCCTTTGTCGAGAATTTTTTCAATATTATCAATAACAGTTTTCGCATCGGTTTCAGACAGTTCTTTTATGCAGTCCGGAAGTTCGATATCGTCAGTTTTTGAAAGTTTTGTAAAACCTTTATTAACTTTCAAAAATTCTTTATAAGCATTAAGAATATCAAATTTGTAATCCTCAATTTTAATATCTTTTCCTGCATAGTATTTCATATCTTTTATGAACTGTTTTGCATATTCTGTTGTAAAAATAACTTCATAGAGAGTTTCTTCTTCATTGTATTCTGCACCGCAGATAAAATTGTTCAAAATAGGCTTGTCTTTAATTGTTTTCACGGCATCAGCCCAGAGCATACATCCTAAATAAAAGGCAATATATGTATTAAGAAGTTCTTCAATCTTTTGACAGTGCATTTTGAAGAAGTTCTTTTTTTGACCGAAATTTTTGTAACGGTTTATATTTCCGTAAATGTAATTTATATTCGGAACGATTGCCGATATGTATGCCGTAAATCCGGGGTCGAATTGTACTCCGTTTTCAAATTCCATAATTCTTTTCTCCTTTATAAGTCAGATTTCTCTTTTTCTTCTTCCGTATTATAAAAATATTTTAATCCTTCAACATATGATTTTGCGACTGCTTTTGCAAAAGTTTTTCTTGCAGACCAGTAAGATGTATGTGCAAGAAGGAATATTCTTTTGCTCCAGACTCCTGAATTGTCATAGACAAATCCTTTCGGATTTTTTATATCAATATGTGCAAGCTTTCCTATTTCTTCAGCAGAAAGATTTCTTGTTGTAGGGTAACCCATCGGATCTTCCTTAAAATTCACGGTCAGCATGAATAAATCTTTTTCCAGAATATATTTGAGCATATATCTGTTGTAGTATGTGAGTTCGTAATCAGGGTCAGCAAGGTCGGAATAGAAAAGCACAAGAGGGCTTGCAAAATTTACTACACCTTTTAGGGAACCTTCCGGCATGCAGACTTTTTCCGTTGATGCGTCAAGTGTTAAATATTTTTCTCTGAACGAATTTTTGTCAAATACGATTTTTCCGGCACTTGATACAACACCGATTCCGGCATCCGCAAGGGCTGAAATGCAGGTATTTTTCACGGGATTTGCTTTTATATATTCTTTAATCTCCTCCGGAGCATTTGAGGCTGCTGTCATTTCAGAAAAATTTATATAAGGCATTTTGTTGAACATATATTCATATGTAATAAAACTTCCGGCGGAATATCCGAACAATACAACCTGATTGCCTTTTTGGTATTCATCTTTTATCTGCCGGTTGAGTTCTTCTATAACCGATAACATATGGTGCTGTTTTTGAACCCAGATTGCATCATGTA